>JAEYNY010000105.1 GCA_023412275.1 Bacillota bacterium | reverse complement strand
TCCTTAACCTCTTCATCAGTTGCATCCAATCTTCCGTAACGGATATTTTCCATTATACTTCCATTAAATAACCAAGTGTCCTGAAGCACCATTCCAAACAACTCACGTAAATCATTTCGTTTGAAGTCATTAATATTTATACCATCAATGAATATGTCACCGCTGTTTAAATCATAAAAACGCATTAACAGCTTAACCATTGTAGTCTTACCGGCACCGGTGGGACCAACTATAGCCACTCTCTGGCCCGGTTTTATCTTGGCTGAGAAGTCATTTATTATGATATTTTCAGGATTGTACCCAAAGTGAACATTCTTAAATTCAACTCCGCCATTAACCCTCCTTGTATCAGCAGGATTTACCACATCTTTCGGTTCTTCCTCTTCTTCAAGGAAGGCAAAAACTCTTTCTGCAGCAGCTGCTGTTGACTGTAGAACGTTTGCAATCTGTGCTGCCTGGCTTATAGGCTGCTGGAAAGTACGTACATATTGTATAAAAGAAACAATATCTCCAACCTCAATCTTGTTCTTGATTGTAAGCCAACCACCTAGCATAGTTACTAAAACATACCCTATATTTCCTACAAACATCATTATTGGTGGCATCATACCGGAAAGAAACTGTGACTTCCACGCTGATTTATACAACGTATCATTAAGGCTGTCAAAATGTTCAATTGCTTTTTTCTCACCGTTAAAGGCTTTCATTATGTTGTTTCCGCTGAATACTTCTTCAACGTGACCGTTAACATGGCCCAGATATTCCTGTTGGGATTTAAAGTACTTCTGTGACTTTTTAACTATCAATGATATTAATATTATTGATAGAGGTATTATAAGCACTGAGGCCAAAGTCATAATCCAGCTAATTGACAGCATCATTATCAATACACCGATAAGTATTGTAAATGAAGAAAATATCTGTGATAAGCTTTGGTTCAAGGTTTGGCTGACTGTATCAATATCATTTGTAACCCTTGATAAAACCTCTCCATGGGTAACTTTATCAAAGAACTTTAAAGGCATACGGTTGATTTTCTGAGAAATCTCTTTTCTTAAACTGTATGAAACCTTCTGTGCAACTCCAGCCATTATATAACCCTGAATAAATGAGAATATGGCACTTATTACATACAAACCTATTAGAAATAAAAGTGTTTTCCCAATATATCCAAAGTCAATTCCATTACCTGTACCACTGACTTTATCTACTAAGCCGAGATAAATCTTTGTAACCGCTTTTCCCAATATTTTTGGTCCTGCAATTGAAAATGCTGCGCTGCCTATTGCAAATATAAGAACTATAATAATAGACATTCTATAGGGCTTCATGTAAGCAAGCAATTTTTTCATTGTGCCTTTAAAGTCCTTAGCCTTTTCAGCTTTCATTCCCATAGGGCCTCCGCCCCCCATAGGACCTCGTTTTCTGGTTCTTTCATGCTTTACTGAATTTTCACTCATGCCAATTCCTCCTTTGATAACTGAGATAAGGCAATCTGTTTGTAAACATCGCAGGTTTCCATTAACTCTTTGTGAGTTCCTATTCCCACAACCTGACCTTCATCCAGAACAAGTATCTGGTCTGCAGACATTACTGTACTTATTCTCTGTGCTACTACAAGTACTGTTGCACCCTCTGTCTTTTCTTTGAGTGCTTTTCGTAATGCTGCATCTGTTTTGAAGTCCAATGCAGAAAAACTATCATCAAATATAAATATTTCAGGTTTTTTAACAAGAGCACGAGCAATTGAAAGCCTTTGTTTCTGTCCACCGGATACGTTAGTACCACCCTGTGAAATATCAGTCTTAAAGCCCTCTTCCTTCTCGCTAATAAAGTCCATAGCCTGTGCTATCTCAGCGGCAGTTCTTATATCTACCTCTCCTGCTGACTCATTACCGTACTTAAGGTTGCTTTCAATTGTACCTGAGAACAAAATCCCTTTTTGTGGTACATAGCCAATTTTTTTTCTTAAATCGTGTTGGGAAACGTCCCTTATGTCAACCCCATTAATAAGAATCTGTCCTCCGGTAACATCATAAAATCTAGGTATCAGATTAATAAGAGTTGATTTTCCGCTTCCCGTACTCCCTATAAATGCAGTAGTTTGCCCGGGTTTTGCCGTAAAGTTAACATCAGATATAACCTCATCCTCTGCACCGGGGTATTTAAATGAAACATTTTTGAATTCTACAGTACCCTTCATTCCACTAACAAAATCTTTGGATACAGGAGGGTCTTTAATTGAACCTTTTGTTTGAACAACTTCCTTTATACGTGAAATTGAAACTGATGCACGCGGTAGAATTATGGATACCATTGAAATCATTAGGAAGGCCATAATAATCTGCATAGCATATTGTATAAATGCCATCATATTACCGACCTGCATATTTCCCAAGTCTATCTGGTGTCCACCTACCCACACTATCAATATCATAACGCCATTCATTATAAGCATCATAGCAGGAAACATAGCCGACATGACTCTTCCAACAAATAGGTTTGTTCTTGTAAAATTGGCATTTGCCTGTTCAAATTTTTCCTCTTCTGTTTTCTGGGTACCAAAAGCTCTGATTACAAGCATACCGGTCAAAGATTCACGTGTTACAAGGTTTAGTTTATCAACCAGCTTCTGCATACTTTTGAATTTAGGCATTGCTACAGCAAATAATATTACAACTAAAACCATTATTGCCAAAACGGCAACACCTATTACCCAGGTCATGTTTGTATCGGTATTCAAAACCTTTATAACACCGCCTATACCTAAGATAGGCGCATAGAATACCATTCGGAGAAGTATAACCAGAAAAATCTGTACCTGCTGTATGTCGTTGGTACATCTTGTAATGAGAGAAGATGTGGAGAATTTATCAAACTCTGCATTTGAGAAATCAACTACATTCCCAAACACGCTCTTTCTCAGGCTCCTGCTGACGCCAGCAGCTACTCTTGCTGCCATCAGACCAACCGTAACAGTAGCACACATACTGATAAGGGATATAAGAAGCATCTTCAAACCTGCTATAATTATATAGTTTGACTGAAGATTTCCGGTATCTCTTCCTAAAGTTTTGTACTCCGCTTGCACATATTTAACTGCCCCCTGTGTGATTATACTGTCAGGCATACCTGCAAATTTATCATTTACTGTTTTCATCATGCCTTGCAACTGCTCTTTTGGGAGCTTTGTAATAACAGTAAAGGGATCAGTTCCTTTTGGCACATTTGCGAATAATTTTTCCATATCACTGTTACCGGCTGTATTGCTTTTGTTTTCCGATGAATTATCCGACATTTTGATTGTACCTTCGATAGCTCCTACAAACAGCATCGGCTTTCCGACTGCGGTATTTATCTTGTCAATAACCTCACTGTCGCTTGCATTCAACTTGTATACATCGTTATTTTTCATTTCAGGATATTTCTTTAAGTACTTATCCATATCATCCTGAGATGATTTACCTTTTTCAATTAATGTATAATTGTCCAAAACAGTTTTTTTATCATTCTCATTCATAAAAAAGGTTAATTTGTCCATCTCAGTTTTTCTGATTATGTCAGGTACGGCATTTTTAATACCTCCCTGTTGAATACCTACATTAACAATATCAGACATATAGTCCGGCAAAGATAAATCACAATATGCCTGGACAAATAATAATAATAATATGCCAAGAATTGATATTATATGAGGTTTCAAATGTCTCATTAATCTCCCCATGTATTACTCCTTTCTGCAGTAGGGTAAAGTCTTGCCGTAGAACAAATTTATATTCAAGACTATATCCAATTCACTTTTATAATTTGGTGTATTAACAGTTCATTTTTTAATTATATTTATATAACTATTATATGTCAATAATAATTTGATTGTATTATTAACTTAAATAGTTTATAATTACAATATAAAGTAATAAGTCATTAATACTACTGTATAACAAATAAATATACGCAGATATTTATTTTATGTCTTGTTTATTTAGAAAGTCTAGTAGTTTATATATTTAAAAGGAGCTAATGGAATGTTACCCGAAGAAGAAATTAATAGTATATCTGATGATTTGTTTATGCTTGTACTTCATTTAAGCGGCAGAATATTTAACCCGTCGGCTATGTTTAAAGGACTGCCTATTCCGCCGTCCCATACCAAAGTACTGTTCAGGCTGGCAAAGCTCGGCCCCTGTCCTGTATCTCAACTGGCGAATGACTTGATAATTTCAAGACCTAATATGACACCGATTATTGACAAGCTTATTGCCGAAGGTTATGCGGACAGATATGATGATCCCAACGACAGAAGGGTAATAATGGTTAAATTGACTGAAAAAGCATGTACTTTATTGCACAATATCGAACATAAATCCAAAAGTTTATTTATAGAAAAGCTGTCCAGTCTGGATGATAATGATTTAAAGAATCTAAAAAATCTTGTCCCTGAGTTAAATACTATTGTTTTAAAAATTAAATAAAGATTTAAACAAAAATCCCGGTGGAAAGATATCCGCCGGGATTTTTGCCAAATAATAAATCAGATGTTTAAACTGCACTTAATTAATTTTATTTGATCTCCAAATAATCACCGTATGCATCCACGTACCATTATCTGAAGTACAAACCAACTGAATTTCCTGATTTCCTGCTAAGGGTCATACTCTTCCTTTCCGTTTTAGCTCCTGTACTTGAGCTCATTGGATTCTCCTTAAGGGTTTATATTAGTTGTAGGCTCTGAACTTTCACCAATAGTAAGTGTATTGTTAGTTACATAAGCATTTCCGTTACTTTGATATCCTATGATGGCAAATGTAATTTCAACTAACTTACCCATAGTCATTCCTAAGCTTTCCCACTTTTTAAAATGTTCGCTGACAGATATTGTTCCGCTGGTACGTTTAGTTTGGCGAACACTCCAATATTGTTTATAAGTTTGGGTTCCTTGGATGGAGGGCTGGTTGACACGCGTAGTCGTATATATGTCATATGTACCTCCATCAACAGTAAAAGTACCTTTATATGTTCCGGTAGGACGATATGTACCCCAATTATCTACAATGTAAAATTCTACAAGTGGAGATACAGTCCATCCGTAAACACACAAATACGAATTCCCACCGGGATTAAAAGTTGCAGAGTAATTGATTGTTATGTTTCCAAGCTGTTGATATGTCTGAGTAGCGTCAAATTTCTTACCTTTACAAAATAGTGCATTACCGATGTTGTTCCACTGGCAGTTGAAAGCTCCGCCGCTCCCGAGAGTCATGCTTGTGTTACCGTAGTCCTTCCACAACTCATAGTTGTACCCGTCCTGAATACCGGTCTGGTTTGAGGTGATAGTCGTTGCCGCATTTACGTTCATTACAGTAAATGTAAAGCACAATACAACTGCCAAAAACAGCCCCATTACCTTTTGTTTCACGTCACATTCCTCCTTGCTAATTATTTTTAACATCAAACATTCAAATATAAAATTACCATATATAATCTAATTTGTAAATATTTTTGTTGTAAATTATTGAACTTTATTGTAAATTATTGATTTCAGTTGTAATATCTTGAACTTTACTGTAAATAATTGCATTCCTAAAATAAATAAAATACCTAACGAATATCAGGTTTTTACCTGATGTTCGTTAGGTATTTTTAAGTTGCCATATTTTTCTAAACATATGCGAATCTTTTTTTATACAATTCCATTTCCCTTAAAGGATCTATTTCGTTGTCGGTTTTCATGTATTCTTCCAACTCACTGCTTAAATCTGTTGCCGTAATTAAATCGTTTAAGGCAAGACTAAGATTACCCGTATGAACGTAAAAGCAAGCTCTGTTATAGTACAAAAAAGAAGCATCAGAGTTATACCTTATTCCATCTGAAATAACCTCTATAGCTTTATTTATGTCGTTTTCCTCCATATATATAAGAGAAAGATTCAGGTAGCTATAAGGATATCTGGAGTTCTTTTCTATAGAAGTATTATAATATGCTATAGCCTTCTGAGTATACCCAAGTCTGTTCATAATTACCCCTGCATTGAAAAGCGCCTTAAAATGGTTGGGTTCCAGTTCCAAACCTTTTCTTATAGCAATGAGGGCTTTATCATATTTCCCCATTTCTTCGTAAACTGCAGCTAGGTTGTTATATGCCCAGAAGTGGTAGGGTTCAAGCTCTGCTGCCTTTTCATAGTACTCAGACGCTTCTTCTTTTCGCCCACCCTCATCACATGAATTGGCAAGAAAAAAATATGCTTTTGAGTAGTCAGGATTTATCTCAATAGCCTTTTTGTACATTTCTATGGCTTTGTCAAATTCCTTCCTGTCATCATATATTATTGCCAGTCCGTAATATGCTCTGGCTTCATGAGGGTTAATCTCCAAAACTTTTTTGTATGTTTTAACCGCATCCTGCTGTTTTCCAAGTGAATCAAGGGTTACTGCAATATTCAGTAATAAATCTATAAAGTCAACTTCCAAGCTTTTTTTTAAATAAACGTTAAGAGCTTTGTTATAAAAATAAAGGGAGAGTTTTGGAGCTTTATTCATCACCAAACCTCCGCAAAAACAAAAAGTTTTATAACAAACTAAATACAATATTATCACTATCCCATATACTAAAATTGTTTTTACTTAATATTAATCAATACTTTCTAAAATAATTCTATGTTCAACAAGTTCCATTTCTTTTATTCTGGCTCTTACTTTTTTTCTTTCATTATAAATATTTTCTAATATTATTTCGTCTTTATCAGGAATTACCTTGTCTACCGAATCAAGAACAAGAGTCTCCTTACCATTCTTATCTACAAGATATACATTAGCCTCGCACACTTTTATCACTCCTTAATACGTTTCCCACCATAGCTATTGCATCATCCAAATGATGTGGAAGCGGCTCATCACAGGTTCCGGTCACCAGAATGTTACATCTGTTCAAAGGAATCAATATCTTTACCGCTTGGCTTTGTGCAATAGCAGTTGCCATTACAGGTGTGAGCTCACCTAACATGGAATTTGCGCATACAATTCCTATTGTCCCAATTATTATGTCCACCTTCGATGCATTAAATAAAATTGCATTTTCACCGGAGGCTCCCTCATTTGCACCGGCCTTGAGCATTAAAGATGCGGCAAGTGCATTTGTTCCTAATGCAAGCAGCTCAATTTCATTACCAAATGAAGCCCGGAGCTTTTCAATCATTAGTTTGCCTATACCCCCGCCCTGACCGTCTATAACTGCAATCCGCATATAACCTCCCAACCATTACTAACGTGCAAAATTTATACAAACATTTTCATAAAAAGATATCTTTAAACTTTTAACCCGGTTATCAAGTACTGTCCTCTCATGATACTATCTGAGCGAACATTCTATTACCATTATAAGTAATAAATATATTCTGTAAAGTATTGAACGTATTTTTTCTTATTTTTTTTATAGATTCTCTTACAATAATTTAGATTTCCTACATACAGGACAATTTTGCATTGCAAGGGGTATCTCAAGCCCGCATCGATCCATAAGACTGCTATCTCCCAAAATATCCACTGTGGGTCCATCAGCTGCTATTTTGCCATTTTTCAGAACTATTGTCCTATCACACATATCCATTATCATGTCCAAGTCGTGACTTGTTATAATTTTTGTATGTCTAAAGCCTTTAAGAATGTTCATAACCTTACGTCTTGCTTTGGGGTCCAATGAAGCGGTAGGCTCATCCATTATAAGTATATCCGGCTCCATGGAAATAACCGCAGCTACAGCTGCCAGCTTCTTTTCACCGCCAGAAAGCTTGTACGGAGGACGATCCTTCAGATGAGTTATTCCAACTTCTTCTAAGGCTCGGTTTACCCTTTGCTCCACTTCTTTTTCATCAAGACGATAGTTCCTAGGGCCGAAAGCTACATCATCATATACCGATGTCATAAACAACTGGTCGTCAGGTTCCTGAAATACAAGTCCTATACTACGCCTTACATCTGAAAGAGTTTTCTTTGTAACAGGGATATCACCAACCCTTACACTACCTTTCTGGGGAAATAGTATTCCCGATAATATTGAAAGCAGCGTTGATTTACCGGCTCCATTGGCTCCAACAATCCCTACCGATTCTCCGTGTCCAAGGAGAAAAGTGACGTTATCAAGTGCCTGATGCCCGTCAGGATAATTGAAGCTGACTCCTTCAAGTTCTACTTTGTGATGACTCATAAGACCTCCATAATAATTCTCAATGTAAAAACCCCGCTATAAACATCGGTATATTTATCAATCTTGAAACCATAAAAAACAAAACCCATAACAGCAGATAAATTCCCTCTGCATATCCGAAACCCTTAACTCCTGAAATATTATACCTTCCATTATAGCCTTTTAAGACCATGGATTGATATATTATCTGGGCACGGTTAAAGCTTCTTATTAGCAGCTGTCCTATCATTGAGCCCCAAACCTTGATTTTTACGCCTCTTTGCCCGGGTGCTCTTAATGAATAACCTTTTAAAAGTCTTTCAGCCTCATCCATAAGGACAAAAATATATCTGTAGGTCAGCAAAAACAACAGAACAAATATGGATGGTATTTTAACCAGGCTCATTGCTCCTGCTATGTCATCGATTCCTGTAGTTGCAATTAGCAAAAATCCCGCAGAGACCATCAGTGTACTTTTTATAATAAGGGAAATTAATGTCAGCCATCCGCTTGACATGGCTATATTTCCAATGTATATGGTATTCTTATCCAATAATGGATTAAGTATTCCGGCCACAATAATAAAGGGTTCCAAAGCCAGAACCCTTTTTATAATCTTGCCTACAGGTATTTCGCAAATAATCATAACGGCAGCAGGATACATTATAAACGGTATAAGTGCAGATACCTCATATCGTTCAAAGGATGCTAGTATCCCTATATAAGCCAAAGTAACAATAAGTTTTACCAGAGGATGAATATTATTTATAATATTATCTCTTTTAGATAGTTCATCCAAATGCTTTATTTCATATAATGCCCCTGCTATGTCTGTCATAAAAAATACTCCAAACTAACTGTTTATTTAGCTTTCTTCCTCTTTATCAGCTTTATCAAATAGCCTGCGACCAATACCAAGCCCACGGTAATTCCTGAACCCACCAACCCGGAAACAACCGTTCCCATGGATTCATCGGCATTTTCCTGTTTCTTGAAACTATAATCCGGCAACACTGCAATTTCCTGTTGTGCCTTTTCAAGTGATTTGTGTACTTGGGTTTCCCCTTTTATTTCTTTGTCTCCTGCTACCTTGCCAATTGACCACTCCAGACCGTCCGGATTTGCAGATGCAAACAGTGATATACCCCCTGCCAACAGCAATGCAGCAACAAGAAAACCAATAATTACAGACTTATAACCCTGCTTTTTATTTTTTTCAGTAGGTTCGGTATTAATTATGTCAGGCCTCACCTTCCAGACAAACGACACTACCGCAGCCGTTACCACGCCTTCTACAGCTCCTATTGCCAGATGAATTCCCTGCATGGCAAGTGCAAACTGAGTAAAAGGTAGCTCTGTTTTTCCTGAAAGCAGTGTTTGAATTACCACACTGAATGCCCCCATCTGTAATGCAACCACGCTGGCCAGAATACTTCCTGTCATTAATCTTGTTCTGGTGAGTCCCTTTTTGGTTATAGTACGATATATTAATGGGTATGCAATAAAACAGGCAAAAAACCCCATATTTATAACATTGCAGCCGTAGGCAAGGAGTCCTCCATCAGCAAAAAAAAGTGCTTGTATAAGGAGAATTGCCGCTATTGACAAAAATCCCGCATAGGGCCCCAGCAGAATTGAAAGCATTATTGCCCCTGCAAGGTGGCCACTTGAACCCGTTCCCGGTATAGTAAAATTAATCATTTGAGCTGCAAAAACAAAAGCGGACATTACTCCCATTAAAGGGATTTTTTTCTCATCCATGTCCCTTACTTTTTTTATTGAAATGGCTGCTGTTCCCACAGCTGCCGTCATCATTGTGCCTCCGACCGCCGGAGACAGCATAAAATCTCCCATATGCATTGTTCATCTTCCTCTTTTACATAATAATAGACCCATAAGGGTATGTAAATACTAGCCCTTCTTGGGTCTAATTAAATTTAAAATGAATAAAAGTGTTAATCAGGGAGACCTTCATGATCTCGTTTCATTGCTATTCTACAATAAAGAATTTTATGTGTCAAACATTATACATACTATTCCATAAGTTCACTCTGCTCAAAAATACCCTTACTAAGGTATGCCAATAATATTGAAATCACAACGTTTACAGCTAACATGCATAAAGATGTTTCAATAACATTTGGTACACCGTGTGAAAGAACCGCTATTACAATTAATATTATTATGGCAGGTATACATGCAGCAATTGCAAATAACATTCTGAGCATTGTTACTACTACCGCATTGGAACTTGAACCAATTAACCTGTATGTAAGGATCTCTGCAATAACAAAAAGTATGGCAAAACTAAAAAATACAAGTACATAATTAATCCAATTGGTCGGATTGAGTTTGTATGCTATAGCTGCAATGGTCAGAGCTATTCCGCCGCTTAACATTGTTTTAATTAGACCCGGTAATACGGAATAGATTAGTTTTTTGAATGAACTTTCCGGAATGAGAAAAACGTAGGGTTTTTTAAAATCCCTGTGCCATGAGTCATTAAGAGACATGGATAAAGCCCCAAAACTCACCATCGCCATTACAAAATTGAATTGAAATCCAAAAATCAAACCAAATGCTACGTAAAACAGTTGCAGTAATATTTCCCTGTTATTGGATACTAAACCAACTTTCCCGTTTTCTAACACCTGTTTAGAATATATTGCAGCTGCTCCTGTTCTAAATTTAACAGAGACAGGCTTGCTTTTTAACTTTGAAAAAGCACGTGCATCTGCCTTACCCGATGTCTTAATATCATCCATTATTTTTTGGAGACTAACCGAGTCTTCCAAAGTTTTTTCATAAAAATCAACTTTTACATTATACAACATAATACAAAGCAAGACATTTACAGCCACAAGCAAACATACAGGCGGAATAAATCCTGTCAGTATGTTTCCCGTCAACAGGGAACTGACAGCCCATTTTGTCCAGCCAAAAAGCGGTACCCAATTATACCACGAACTTTCAAAGTATTTTTTAACTGTAATCTTTAATTCAAAATCATTATTAAATAGCATAACTGCAAAAACAACTGCAAGTACTCCTAAAAAAGCCCAGAAAACCTTCTTGGAGTTCTTCTTAAAGCCTGTATTCTCCGCATCAATTATATAAATGTAATAGTACGAAAAGAAGATTATTCCAAGAAAAAGACTAATAACAATAAGAGTTATCAAATACTTAGCAAAACTCAGTGCTGATCCCATTAGCAACGGAAGATAAAAACACATAAAGAAACCTATCATCAGCGAAGCTGGTGCTACAGAAACCAAAAGATACATCAATACCTGCCTTTTTTCAAAGGGCCCTGTAAAAAGGAAGTTTGCGTCTGCCATTGTCAATATTCCCGTGTCTCTTGAAAGAAACGAATTGTATAGTAATACTCCCAAGAAAAGTACGATTGCTGCAATAATTGTTTCTGTGGAGATACTCTGCAAAGGTGCCTTTTTCATTCTAAAAGACGAAATGAAAACAAATATAAAGCCAACAACACCCAATACTGTCAGAATTGCAGACGGGATACTTTTAAATGTACGTTTCACCTTATTTATATAGGTTCTTTTAATTAAATACATTATTGCCTGCATTCTTCTTCCTCCCCGGTGAGTTCAAAGAATATTGTTTTTAGATCCCTTCCGTTAAGTTCCTGTTTTGTAATGTCTGAAACTATTTTACCTTTATTCATGATGTATGCTCTATCCCAAACATCATTTATTGTATCAATTATATGAGTACTCACCAGAACACTCTTTCCCTGTTCTTTAAGCTCCTGGAATATTTTCAGAACCTCATTTATTGCTTTTGGATCAAGCCCAACTAATGGCTCATCAAAAAGTACTGCTTTGGGTTCTATAAGCATAGCCAGTGCAATACTAAGCTTCTGGGTCATACCTTTTGAAAGCTCCCTAACGTATTTGTCCTTTTTATCAAATATTTCGAGTCTTTCAAATATGGCTTTTATCTTGTCCTCCCATCCCGATTCCATTTTATATGCCTTAGCAATAAATTCTGCATGTTCCATGGGAGTAAGCAGATCATATAATGCAGGCGTTTCGGGAATATATCCGAACACCTTCTTTGCATCTACTGTTTTATTTGGGAAACCCCAAATTGTTATTTCACCCTCAAATTTTAAAAGTCCGGCAATACTCTTAATTGTTGTGGATTTTCCTGCTCCGTTAGGCCCTAAAAGTATAGTTATTTCACCCGGTTTTGCAGTCAATGAAATTCCATCAACCGCTTTGAACTTACTATAACTTTTTGTAAGATTGTTTATTGCAATCATTTTCTTCCTCCATGTTTTTATTATTAAACTAAATGTTTAGTATCTTATATATTTCGCTGTCTGTGCAGCCTGCACTTTTCATTGGGTTAACAATGTCGCTTATTAAGTCAGGTATATAGGTTTTTAAAGCCGTTAATTTCCCGGAAATAGTGTATTCCCTCAAAGCTGCAGGTAGAAATACAGTTTCACCGGCATTGACTTTTACCTTTCCAGCTCCTGTTTCAATGGCTCCATTTCCTTCCACGAATATGTAAATATAGAATTTGCTACCGTCGCTTTCTTCTATAACCTCATTATTTAATTCATATCTTTCACATGCGAAAAATCTGTTTGCCACAAAAACTGTTTTCAAACAGGTATCATTAACTTCAATCTTTACACCGCCACATTTAATCTTTCTGTGCCCGGCTTCAAAGTTAATGACATCAAGCGCTTTATCCAAATGCAGCTGACGTGTGACTCCATTTCTGTCAACCCTGTTGTAGTCAAATAGCCTGTAAGTAATATCTGAGGTCTGTTGGATTTCCGCTATTACTATACCTTCACCTATAGAATGAACTGTTCCTGCAGGTATATTTATAACATCTCCCGGCATGACCCTAACATGTAAAAGACAGTCTTCAATACGATTCTCTTTGACAGCTCTTAGGAATTTCTCTCTTGTTATATTTTTTTTAAGTCCAGCAACCAGATTTGCACCTGGTTTTGCATCTATTATATACCACATTTCATTTTTTCCAAAGCCATTTTCAAAAACTGCAGCATAGTTATCATCGGGATGTACCTGAACGGAGAGTTTATCATTGGCATCTATTAGTTTTATCAATAAAGGTATTTCACTGCACCCTAAAGGAAATTTTGATCCTGCAACTCCTATGGGATCAGACTTTATAAACTCAGTAAGTGTTATTCCTGCATATTCACCATTGGCTATAACACTTAGTCCATTCTTATGGCAGGATACCTCCCAGCTTTCAGCAACTAACCCTTCCGGCAGCTCCCTACCAAGCTTCTCAAAGTACCGGCCTCCCCAGATATAATCCTTATAGATAGGTTTGAATTTTAAAGGGTAATACATAAATGTCCTCCACAGACAAAAATGCCAAATGTTTTTCATTTGGCATTTTAAATTCATATATTATTCAATTTATTCAAAACCCTATCATAGAGTGATTAAAAATCTTATTATTTGACGACAGCATCCTTATTTTCTTTTGAAAACTGTAGCAGCTTTCCTATTTTTAATCTGTCACCATAATGAAGTACCGCAAAGGAGTAGAGCTTTACCGAAATCATTCCGACAAATACTATAGTTATAAGTAATATTCCCAGGGAAAGTCCGATTTGCCAAAGGGGTACGTCTGCCGTCACCAGCCTTGATGGGATTGAAAATGGTGAAGTAAATGGTATTATTGAAGCTACTTTTGCAGCTGTGCTGTTTGGAACCGCAAATGTTCCGTATGAGAAGTAGAATGCAATCAGTGCTATAAAGGACATTGGCATCATAGCGGAGTTCACATCTTCCGCTTTGCTTACGGTTGCACCAACAACAGCATACATTAGGGCATACAGGGTATATCCAAGTATAAAGTAAATTATCGCCATTGCAAGGGTAAAAGGTGTAAAACCTGAGAAGTCCAATTTCATACCGTCTATAGTAAAATCTGAAGGAAAAACAGTACTGTATGTTAATGCACCAACCCCGATAATCAACGCAAGTTGTATAAGTCCCAGGGCTCCCATACCGGCAGTTTTTCCGATTATTATTCTCGAAGGTTTCACGGAAGTTATCAGAAGCTCCATAACTCTGGAGGTCTTTTCTGATGCAACGGACATTGATACTCCATAGCCATAGAAATATATGGCAAAGAACAATATTATTACTATAAATATGCTGGAGATATATCCTCCTATTTTGCTGTTGCCCAATTCATTTACATTAACATTTAAATCTGCTAAGGTCTTTGTAATGACATCTTGTGAAACATTTTCTCCTTTAAGCATGGTTGTCACGTAAATATTCTTGAATACCTTGCTTATCGTATCAGGGTTAGGACCGCTTCCATACTGCTTTGTAAAGTACTCTATACTTGGAAGGTTTTCTTTAAGGCTAGCAACTATCATATAGCTTTCACCCTTATCCTTTATCTGAGCTTTCAGGCCTTCCTCCTTGTCAGCAGTCACCTTTTCAAGCTTAAAGCCTAGCATTTGCTGCTGTAAATCATTTATTCCCTGTTCAAATATTCCGGTCTTGTCAACAAAATATACTGTTTTTATGTTTTTGGCATCTGTCTGGGTCTGCTCTTTCGGATTATCATTGCTTGATGTTTTACTGTTGGAAATTGCCGCTGGTATTACCATAGCTGCTACAACTATTACAAGAATCAATACAGTTGATACAATGAATGATTTTTTACGTGCATTCTCTCTGAAAGTATACTTGAAAACTTCTAAAAATTCTTTCATTTTGCTTCACCAGCCTTTTCTATAAATATTTCATGGAGTGATGGCTCTCTTATTTCAAATTTATCAAGCACGAGCCTTTTATTAAGTATTTTTTCCAGCAGCCTGTAAGCCTGCTCTTCATTTGAGATTTTAAATTCGTAGCCTGCCGCAGTGCGGTTTACCTTTGTAATACCCTCTTGTGCGGCAAGTTCAATAATATCTCCCTCAGAATCTATTAACAGATTATTTCTTCCGTAACTGTGCTTGATTTTTTTAAGATCTCCGTTTAGTACAGTGTTACCGTTTTTAAGAATTACTATATCCCTGCAAAATTCTTCAACTGTGGACATTTGATGACTTGACATTATTATGTATTTTTCTTTGTTTATCAGTTCATGTATTACGCCCTTGAATAACTCTGTATTCACAGGGTCCAGTCCGCTGAAGGGCTCGTCCATGAATATCAGGTCGGGATCATGCAATATAGATGCAATAAACTGTATTTTTTGCTGATTACCTTTGGAAAGCTTCTCTGCTGCCATATTTGCATATTGGCTCGCTTCCATTCTTTCCAACCAGTAGCTTATGTCCTTTTTTGCCTTGGCTGCACTGATTCGCCTCAAACTTGCAAAATACATTAGCTGCTCCGTAACTTTTACTTTAGGGTACAGCCCTCTTTCTTCAGGAAGATAGCCGAAATTTGTAATCTGACTTTCTACAGGTTTGTTATTCCACATGATACTTCCAGAATCTTTTTTTACAATATTCAATATCATCCTTATTGTCGTGGTTTTACCTGCTCCATTAGTACCTAGCAGACCAAACACACCCGGTTCACTAACTTCAAATGAAATATCGTTGACAGCAAGCTTTTCTCCAAACTTTTTTGATACATTGCGTACTTGTAAACTCACATTATCCACCTCTTTATTTTAATTTTTTATTGTTTCTTTCTGAATTTAGTTATCTGCATCACCAAATTTGTAATTACGAATGAAAATAATGCCAGTATTAGGGAACCAAATATACAAAGAGCTGGCAGCATGGTTTTGCTGCTATCCTTATATGTGTCCCATATCAAATTTCCGAATGATATACACTCCATTACTGAAGCAAACACTACTATTGCAAGCAATGCCTTATTTCTAGCAATAAGGCTTTCAAAGTCAGTGTACAGGTCAGGTCTCTCATCCTCATACTGTTTTCTCAATATGTACCAGCCCATTCCAATCTGATACAACTCCCATCCGTCATCCTTAATCAGTGTAACATAATCAGGGGTAAGCTTGGACTGGTAGTCAATACAATATCTGGCATTTACCGGCTGGGATCTTTCAAAGTTAAAGAATAATCCTTTGAATCTTGTTCCAACCAGTCTAAGACCCTTTGACTCCATTTCTTCCAGCCAGTTTTCAATTTTCTCGTACTCCCAAGCCCACCACCATTTAAATATCTTAATCATGATTATATCCCCCCAGAACCTTGTGCCCGTTCACATACATCTCGTCTATACGACTCATTTCCTGTTCTAGCAGCCATTTACCCGTCTCAGTTATCCTGTATAGTTTACGCCTGTCCTCTTCTCCTGACGGCTCAATAAGACTATCCTTTTCAAACTTGGTAAGAGTTCCGTAAATAGTTCCTGCTCCAAGATTTATCCTGCCCCCAGTTATATCCTTTACATGAAGTATAATTCCATATCCGTGTCTGGGTTCATTGAGTGAAAGCAGAATATAAAAACCGGTTTCGCTCATGGGTAAATATGCTTTTATTAGTTTTTCATTCATACCCTCATTCTCCTTAGTATATATCACGTCGTGATATATCATGAATGTAATATATCACAGCGTGATATAACGTGTCAAGATATATTTGGCATAAATTTCATATTTTTTTTAATGCATATCAAAGGGGCTGATTGCGAAACAAAAATTTGGTTTGTTATAACGGAAGTACTCCCGTATAAAATTGTATCAATGATGGCTTCCAAGCTTCCATTGATACAATTTATACTCGCGTACTGTTAAGAAAGATAAAAACTAATTTTGCAGCAGACCTTGTACTGTAACTGCTGCTACACGGCTGCCTTATTTCTTTGCTTTTTCCTTACGAGCCTGACTATAATTACAGTGACAGCAGTTATAACAATAACTACAGCTAGTACAACCAAGTATAATCTTACTGCAATACTGTTGGGGTTACCAAGAATAGCCGAGAGACTGTTTGTATTATCAATAATTTTGCGTCCTTGTAAAGTATTATAATAGTATGGAATCTGCGGTACACCATCAGCTTTGGGAAAGGATTGCAAATATATGGCGGTGGCAAGCCATTCTTTTAGTTCAGTGGTGTGCCCACCTGACTTAGAGTAAATTATATGAGAATCAAAGTTCTTAATGGGTTTTCCATCCCTTGTTTTTGGTGTCACCGACAAAAGGCCAAAAGACTTGGCCCCAACAGTGGAAAGCATTTGTGCGTTATACAATCCGCTTACTACCCTATAGAGTTTTTTATCATTGATTTTTTCTTTTGTTCCGTCAGGCTTCTGCAGGTGAGCTTCGGTTACTCTATTGAGCATCATTCTGTTGGGGTTAAAGGTGTAGCCTATGCCTGACATGTACAGTTGAGCATAACTTAGCATAGGCGATATAGAGGCATCCAGTTCACACAGGTTTTTTAGTTCTTTTCCCGTAAGATATACCGATATGAGTGGATACCCTGATATCCCGTCGGGCCCTATTCCAAGACAGCTTGAAATAAATGCATCCTGTACGGTTATATCTCCCTCTACAAAAGAACCTCTCATTGTTCCCACAGGAACGATAGCAACAGATACAGGTTCGTAGTCTTTACCCTCTGCTTGCTTGACGGAATAAATATATCCATCAGAAATAAGGTTTCCCAAAGTATCCTCCTGTAGTTTTTTTCCTATTTGTTCAGTAGCAATAAAACTAAAAGGAGACCGGCACAAAACCTGATTAAAATCCAAGTCAAAATAATCGAGATATTTTTTCTGAACAATATCCTTAAATTTACTTATTGTTTGTGAAATCCCTGAGTCCTCATTAATAGATTGGTCAATACCCTTTAAATTGTAATCTTTAATAGACCATCTTTTGCCCGGTGATTGTACAAGCTCAATAATCCCCAGATTGTTTCCGTATTCACCACAGGAACCAATTACCGTATTTCCATATACAATAGGTTTTTTTAAAAGGGTATGGGTATGCCCGCTTACTATAACATCAATTTCAGGAACTTTCTTTGCAAGTATTTCGTCCTCTGATTTAGAAGCCTTTTCCCATGTACCGGAGTGAGACAAGCATACTATAAGGTCTACACCTTCCTGTTTCAACTTTTTTACTACCTTCTTTGAGCTTTCTACAATATTATCAAAGGATACCTCAGTAGTTGTTATACAATCGTCAGCATCTTCTCCCATAATGCCGAATATACCAATCCTAATTCCTCCTTTATTGATAATGGTATATTCTTTTACTCCATATACTTTCATTGACTGTTGCAGTTCATAAGAGGATTTTGTCATTTTTTTCATGTCTGGAAATATAATATTTGAGCTGACTATCTGCGGAAGCTTGTCACCGCTGTTTTTTGCAGCATATAAATGTCTTGCAAGCCCAATATCTTTAAATTCAAATTCATGATTGCCAAACGTGGTCACATCATAACCCATTTGCCCCATAATTCTAAGCTCCGGTGCATCTGTGGAAAACAATGATTGAAATAAATCTCCCATTGAATAGTCCCCAGCATCTATCAAAACTGTATTTTTGCTGTCCTCTTTTTCCTGGTCAATTGCCGTTTTTAATCTTGAATATCCGCCTGCCCAAACAGTGCTGCCGTTATATTCTCCCTTGTTTGGCAGAAGATGATCATGCATATCATGAGTAAACAGAATTTTTATTTCTTTAGGTTCCTGATATGCATATGTTTTTGAGAATACGAAAATAAATATAATTATGGTTACTACCGCAAATAAAGCCTGTCTTTTATACCTCATTTTTTTATCTCCTCTGTTCAATAAGCTATACTGCTACTTATTCATACATTCCGCAGTTTATGCATTTTATCCGTGTTTTTGATATACTCTAGATATTATACTAAAAATAGAGGAGGCTTTGTAATATATGTCACTATTTACAAATAAGACCATTGTTGTAACAGGTGCAGGCCAAGGTATCGGTAGAGCGATATCAAGAAGATTTGCCCAAGAAGGAGCTCAAGTTGTAATCTCGGATATTGATGAAGAAGCAGGTTTGGAAAACGAAAAACATATAAGGAATGCCGGTTTTAAAGCAATTTTTATAAAAACTGACGTTTCAAACCCTGCCTCTGTAGAAGAAATGGTTAATTTTACGTATAATAAATACGGCAGAATAGACGTATTGGTAAACAATGCGGTTCTCACCGGCTTTGGTAATATATTTGAAACAACTGTAGAAGAATGGGACAAGGCTATTGCCGTAAACCTCTCAGGTTCGTATTATTGTGCAAAATTCTGTGCCGGATTTATGAAAAACCAAAACAGTGGATGCATAATTAATATGGCCTCAACAAGAGCCTTTATGTCAGAACCGGATACAGAGCCGTACTCCGCCTCCAAGGGAGGTATTATTGCACTGACCCACTCTCTGGCAATCTCACTTGGCAAATACGGCATAAGAGTAAATTCCATCAGTCCGGGCTGGATAGATGTTTCATCCTGGAAAAAAAGCTCTGTTGCAAGTCAGGACATTTTATCAATAGAAGATCATGCCCAGCATCCGGCCGGAAGAGTGGGTGTTCCCGATGACATAGCTGAAGTATGCATGTTTCTGGCATCCGACAAATCCGGCTTCATAACAGGCGAAAATATAACTGTGGACGGCGGAATGACTAAAAAAATGATTTATGTATAGTCCACTGT
>JAEYNY010000088.1 GCA_023412275.1 Bacillota bacterium | reverse complement strand
AAGTTTTTTACTTGGAAAAGTAGAATAAATATATAGGGGGCTGAGGCGGGGCTGTTGCAAAACAGAAAGTTTTTTGTTTTAACACCTGTACTCACGTACGGCTAGAAAAGATAAAAATTAAGTTTTTCAACAACTCCTTGCAATCCCCCCTTTTTATTAATCGCAAGCAGTTATACCCGTAGGACCTTTGCCTACTGCCACGGTAGCAGTTACAACATTTGATTTTGCATCCACAACAGTTACATTACCTGTTCCGCTGTTGGTAACAAATACAAATCTTCCATCCTTTGATATTGCAACCCCGTGAGCTTTTGAGCCTGCCGCAATTGTTGCTGCAACATCAAGAGTTTCTGTCTTAATTACGCTGATATTATTACTTGCTGAATTTGCAACATACACAAATTTACCATCTGGGGTTATATAATCCTGAACAGGGTTTTTCCCTACCGGAATTGATTTTTTGACACTCATAGTGGATGTATCAATGACATCGACCCTGTTTTCATCGCTAATTGTTACAAAAACCTGTTTATTATCGGGAGTTATTGCTACCTGAACAGGTTTTTTACCTACCTTTATTGTCTTAATTACTTTGTTGGAACTCATATCAATAACTGATACGTCATTTGAATTTGAATTTGCAACATAAAGATTTTTTCCATCTGGGGACATCCTTAACCCGTGAGGCATTTTGCCAACCTGAATTTTATTCTTTACAGTCCCCGAAACAATATCAATAACATATACATTCCCTTTTTTATCTAAACCGCTCATTCCACCGGTTTCTGCCATTTCGGCTACTGTTACATAAGCGGTTTTTGAATCTTTCGAGAATACGATGTGGTTTGGCCCTTCTCCTACTTTAATCGTTTTTGTAATTTTATTTGTTTTAGAATCAATTGCTGACACAGTATTACCTTTATTTTCTACTACAAAAACAAAAGTTCTGTCGGGCGTTGCCTGTACATTATGAGGGGCTTTCCCAACCGGAATACTTGCTGTAGTCTGCATAGTAGCAACATTTACGGCAGAAACGGTAGATTCTTCCTCATTTGCGGTATATAAATAATACTGAGACGTATTATTTATTTCCGATTGTGTAGTATTCTTTGCAGGTGTCTGCAAAGAATTTTGAATATCGCTTCTAACCGACTGGTTTCCTGTATTATTCAGCGGCTCTTGTAATACCTTTTGAGAACAAGCTGTTAATGTTAATAACAGCAGTGGCGCCATAAATGAAACAACTCTTTTTTTAAGTTTACTCATTTTCATGGTTGTCATGGTTTATCACCTCTTTGATTTTATTAGCATCCATGGTATTATTTGTTTTATTAATCTGTTTAATAACTCTTTTTGCACCTATATATAAACCTTTATACTGGGATAATTTTTGTATACGGACAGAACCTTTTGAAGAGGATGCGTGGATGAAATTATCACCGCCTAAATAAATACCTACATGGTCGATTGCCCCTGCTCTGTTTCTGGAGGAAGCATCAAAGAATAATATATCGCCGGCTTTCAATGAATCTTTCGACACATTTATACCGTTTGAATACATGTTTTGTGCAGATCTGGCCAGTTTAATGCCGAAATTTTTATAAACATACCCGATAAAACCGGAACAGTCAAAACCTTTCGGACTTGTTCCACCATAAACATATCTGACTCCTACAAATTCCTTTGCATAATCAACAATCATTCTTACAATGTATCCGTTATAATCAATTGGGTCTAAAATCGGTGTGCTTCTGATATCAATATTTGTTATTGCAGCTTCTGCCTGACTGTTTGATGCCATTACGTTAGTTGAAATAAAAAACAGTAATAATATCAACGTACAGCCCGCCAGAAGCTTTCTATACCTGCTTGACATTAAATCCTCCTTTTAGTGCTTTACTAAATCACATTTTTTATAAATATAGTTTTGTAATTCCAACACGAAGAATTTATGGAGTTTTAGCAAAAATTATTCAAAACATTTCTGGAATACTTTTCATGGATAACCTTCTAATGTAACTGCACATATTATTGAATAACACAAATATAAGGAATGATAGAATGTTTACAGATAAAAGATTGCTAAAAGCTTATAGAAACGCAAAGCTTCAACTGTTTGACAATAATTCCAAATATATATTCTTCAGTGATTCTCATAGAGGAGACGACAGCATTTCTGACGAATTTGCCAGAAATCAGAACATCTTCCGTCATGCACTTAATTATTACTTTGATAACGGATATGTCTACGTTGAAGCAGGTGACGGCGATGAGTTATGGGAATATACAAAGTTCAGACATATAAGATTAGCCCACAGCGATGTTTTTATAGTTCTTAAAAAATTCTTTGAAGACAATAGATTTATTATGCTTTATGGTAACCATAATATTTATCTCAAAAACAAGGACTTTGTAAGCAAGAATTTTTACAGCTATTATGATGATTACAGTCAGGATATTCATGATTTGCTCAAGGGAATGACACCAATAGAATCCCTGGTTTTAAAAAGCAAAGTCACCGGTCAGGAAATACTTGTTGTTCACGGGCATCAGGGTGATTTAATGAACGACCAACTCTGGTTTATTTCCATGTTCCTCTTACGTTACTTCTGGCGGTATATACACGTTATAGGCTTTCACAGTCCGTCAAGCCCTGCCAGAAACCATTTTAAAAGACATAAGATTGAGAGAAATTATAAAAAGTGGATTCAAAAACATAAAATAATGCTCATTTGTGGGCATACTCACAGACAGAAATTCCCAAAAAGTAAAGAGTTGCCTTACTTTAATACCGGCTGCTGCATACATTCAAAAGGTATAACAGGTATAGAAATTTTAGAAGGAAAAATATTAATGGTTGATTGGAGAGTTCGTGCTGACGAAAGAGGTATTATGCAAGTTGAAAGATATGTTATGAGAGGCCCTGTACCTATTGAAGAGTTTGATATGAACAGCAATCATGACTATGAAGACTGTATGAATAAAGACCTCAAATATGACGAGGAAGATTGCTGAAAAGCCTTTTCTTATGTGATATACTAATAGATATATGAATAATTTGGAGTCTGTATCTATTAATATTACATAGGGGTCTTACATATGAAAAATATTTATGATTTTGAAATGCCTGCGGTTTTAAGAGATTTCTTGAACTATATGCAAACTATAAAAGGTAAATCTATAAACACCATACAGGTGTATTTTTATGATCTTCGAATATTCTTTCGTTTTCTAAAAATACATAGAAATATAGTTGATAAAAACAGTGATTTTGATAGCATAAATATCACAGATATTGATATACCGCTTTTAAAGACAGTTACGCTAAGTGATTTATATACATATATGTCATTTGTCAGCAACAAGAGAGATAATACCTCTCATGCACGTGCAAGAAAGGTTGCAAGTCTCAAATCATTTTTCAACTACCTCTCGACAAAGGCAAAGCTTCTGGATGTAAACCCTACTATAGAATTGGAATCTCCAAAGATTTTAAAGAGACTCCCCAGATATCTCAATTTTGATGAGAGTAAAAAGCTTCTAACCTCTGTAAACGAAGCAGATCATGAATATTCAGTAAGAGACTACGCAATAATTACAATTTTTCTAAACTGTGGAATACGTCTTTCGGAACTGGTTGGAATAAATCTGCACAATATAAAGGATAATACTCTAACAGTATTCGGAAAAGGCGGAAAAGAACGCAGCATACCTTTGAATAAAGCATGTCTTCAGGCTATTGAAGACTATATGAAGATACGTCCCGTAAACGGTCTCAAAGACAAAAGTGCCTTGTTTATTAGCCGCAGAAACCAGCGAATCAGCAAGGAATCCGTACAAAAAATAGTTAAAAGATACATAAAGGAAGCTGGCCTTGACCCTCAGCGCTACTCTACTCACAAGCTGAGACATACTGCGGCAACCCTGATGTACAAATACGGGAATGTTGATATTAGGGCTTTGCAAGAGATACTTGGCCATGAAAGTATTTCTACTACTGAGATATATACTCATTTGGACCAACAGCAGCTAAAGGAAGCTGTAAATAAGCATCCCCTTTCGGATTTTAGTGTGAAGAAGTAGTTGTTGTCGTATTTTACGTAACCCACCATTCAGCTACCTGAATGGTGGGTTTACTAATTATCGATGAGCAAATGATAACGTAATTCTTTAGTACTGCATATGTTATATATTATAAAATAAATTTTATCGGGGTAATGAATATGGCTACCTTTGGATTTTTTTCAGGTGTTGTTACAGCAATAAGTGATTTCTGGACAGGGGCAGAAGCGCCTTCCGAGTGTTATAAACTGATGTCTGTACAAAATATGGATGGAAATATGGTAAACTTTGTAATAACGCCAACTACCTATTTTGTAGATCATGTAATGGTGAATATAGGAGATCCCATAACCGGATTTTACGATGCAAATGCTCCTGCTCCACTGATCTACCCTCCGCAATATCGAGCTTTAGTAATGGTAAAGGCTTCGGGAAATCAAAATGTTAAGGTAGATTTTTTTAACAGTCAGTTGGTCAGTAGTGATGGTACATTAAAGCTTAATATCAGTCCCCTTACTCAAATAATTCAAGAAAATGGGCAGGCTTTTACCGGAAATCCGGCAAACAAGAATTTAGTAGTCATTTATGGAACAGTCAAAATAGGTAATCCTTACCAAACTGTACCCTATAAAATTATTGTTCTATGTACACTTATGTAGAATAAAGATGACTTCACTTTATTAAATACTACAATTGGTTGTATAGCTTTTTGTACTTTTTAGGCAATACCCTCCTGATAGCTTTTATTAATTGAGCCTTCTTTTTATAAATAATCTGTTTAAAAATAATCTTATCCAATTGCCTGTTTTTCACTTGCAGTATAAAATGCCCTTCACCGGGCATTGATTCTGTGTTTTCCGCGATCAAAAGCACCTTGGAGTTTGTCAGCATTTTCACAATCAAGTCCCTTTTTTGCTTCCTGTTAAGGTCATTTTTGTATACATACACGCGGTAAACAATCCTTTCCACATAGCCCATAAACCAACGATAGCTTAATTGTCTGCATGTTTCGTCATCTAATCCCATGGATTGCATATACCCCTCTTTGTGCTCCTGAACCTTCAGCAAAATATCAAACAGTTGGGGATTAAACGTTTTTGTGATGCTGTCAATTGTTCCTCTGTAATAATATAGTGGCTTGTTAACGTACACATATTTCGTGACACCTGCGTAATACTGCATATTAAATAAATAATCCTCCAATGCGCATTCACCATAATCCGAGACCCTGGACGCAATAATTTCCTTCCTGTAGATTTTATTCCACATAAAAGAGGGCTGGCTTCCGGCAATTATATGATTTTTTATGATTATTTCATTGAACTCTTCACGGCATAAAGTCAAATTGTTCCCGAATATATAATTTGTTTTCATCCTTAAATCCGAAAAACTGTAATAACCGCACTCTCCACAGTCAGCATCATTTATTGCAACAGCATTGTATAGTTCCATGCAGAAATCTTCTGCAACAAAATCATCACTGTCCACAAAGCAAATGTAATCCGACGTTGCATTTTCAATACCAATCCTGCGGGCAGTGCTTATCCCTGAGTTTGACGTTGTAATTTCCTTTATATTTTCGTAATGACCGCAGAAATTCTGGATTATTCCCAAGCTGTTATCTGTAGACCCGTCATTTACTACCACTATTTCAATGTCTTCAAGGGTCTGGTTTATTAAAGAACTGAGACATCTTTCCAAATACCTGTCTGTATTATATACCGGAACCACCACTGATAAGTTATATTTCTTCATATTCATGTCCATGCTCCAATCCCGTCCCCCTTTAAACAGACCTTTTCAGTAGACGTCTGTAAGCTAACGTCTTTACAAGTCCCTTAACATACTGATATTCTTTTGTATTTCTGAAGCACAAGCATATCACTATGAAAGGGATGACAGTACAAATCATTCCTGTGCCGAAAACCGAAACCCAGGTAATACTGTTTTTGAACAGCCAGGTTGACAGACAAAAAGTTATACCTATATTGACCCCTGTAATCAGCGCATAACATATATATTTTAAAAAATATGTTTTAGGGGAAGTCGCAAGTACATATTTATACACT
Source organism: Bacillota bacterium (assembly GCA_023412275.1). GTDB lineage: Bacteria > Bacillota > Clostridia > Acetivibrionales > DSM-1351 > Ruminiclostridium. The sequence continues at coordinate 66,908 of JAEYNY010000088.1, read as the reverse complement.
ACAATGGGCCTGTACCAGCAGGGAACAGCGAGACTGCTGACAACGCTCCCTATAAACACACCTGCTAGCCCCAGATACCTGACTCCTACAATTGAGATTATGAGATTTATTGCGGCCTGTATTACGGACACAAACCTATCCTGGAAATACACTCCGGCCGCTGCTTTAATATTCGCTAGAGGTATCCGCATACCTGTCACATAAAAATTGATAATTAGTAGATTGATGACTCCCTGACCAATAAGTTTATCTTTTCCTATCCATAAAGTAACAAAAGGGTTCAATAAATTATAAAAGCAAATACTTGCCCATCCGAAAAAGCAAAACGCCAAAAAATTATAGCCATTGAAAATACTCAGCCTTTTTTCCTCTGTTTCTGTGGCAATCAAATGTCCCCAGCTTGCATTGGCCGCATTGAATAAATTCATTAAGAAGGAATTGACAGTATTGATTAGCAGAGAGTAATTTGATACCAAGCCTACAACTGTAATATTAATAAATGAAGATATGATAATGTTGTCTGTCTGACTGATGCATAAATCCCCCAGCTTATGAATAAGCAGTGCTTTTACATTCTTCACGATTGAAGTCCTGTTTTCCTTTGACAGGTTTTGCACTTTCTTTTCAAGAAGATATGGATACCTCTTATTGATATATCCGTTTACATAGAAGTTTTGTAAAACACCGATAATCACCATGCTGGTCAGATAAGCAATATAATTCTTAAAAACAAGTAGTATAGCCAGTTGGATAAGCAATGTAAGTATGTTGATTACCATCTGAATATTTGTAATCAAATACGATTTCTGATCTGCAAATAGCAATGTACGTTTGTATGTAAACAAATAGGAGTAGGCCGTATTGAACAAAAATATCAGATATATAAGATAAATACTTTGAATTCCTTCTCCTCCATTTATGAATAATTTTATAAATGGCAATAAAATCAAGCCCAATACTGTAATAATGCCTGCAATTACTTTATATGCCCTCTTGTAAAAATTCATTAAAGTCTTGATTTGCTCAATATCATTGGAGGCAAGGGGTTTATACAGGCTGAAATTAATGGCGGCACCTATTCCCAGTTCGGTAAAAGAAAGCATTGTGAGAAGATTGGTAAATAGTCCGTTTACCCCTAGATAAGCGGTACCTAACACATTGATAAACACCATCCTTGATACAAAGCCGATGAGTGCACTTAATAATGTACTTACAGTAGACCATATAAAATTTTTAGCGGTATTTTCTAATCTGGACATGTTACTCTCCCATTATTTTTCTTATTTCATCAACTGCACCCCATGCTCGAGAGATATAAGCTGGCATGTACTGTTGCAAATGTTTTCTTATTTCTTCTTCATGTTTACTGAGCCATATAAAAGCCCTCGTTAAATCGTCCTCATGGTGTAAATCCTGTACGGGTAATACATAATTTTCATATGTACCGAAAATATCCCTTGCTATTCCTCTGGATTTCACCGAATATCCCAATACAAGTGTTGGAACACAAGTAGAGTAGGCTGCAATGGTTGCATGTGTACGGGCGCCGATAAACATACGGCAGCGGGAGATATAGCCTTTCAACTCCATACAGTTGTGGTCCTTAATCAATATGACCCTTTTTGTGGACTTGAATTCACGGTAAAGCTGGTTCAAAGGCCCCAAGTCATTGCTGCTACTCCAAACCACATGGGGAATCAAAGCCACCTGATAAGGTGTGCACGCCAGGATATATTCCACAAGCTTATAGTAGTTACGGTAAATCATGTCTGAGCCATGTGCCAGCATCTGGACAAGAGGACTCACATTGATACCTATAGTGCCGTTCTCAGCAAAGCCATGGGGTAATTCCAACTGAATACTCTTCAGCGTGAAAGCCGGATCAGGATACAGCTTTGTATTCCCGATTATGCCGTACCTCATAAGTGTGTCATATGTAATGGACTCCCGTGCCATTATCAATGAAAAGTCCATCATATCCTCACGTATGACTTTAGATTTGAGTGCTTCCTCACTCAGCGAACAGCCCCAGAATACTGTTTTTATCCCCTTGTCCCTGATGATGCGGTTATGCCTTATTAGCCAATCATACTCTGAGTAACAGTAGTTATCTCCCCCCAAGGAAATAGCCACATCTATATTGTCCAATTGCTTTATCAGCTGATTATAACGGTACTTACCTTTAATCAGGTTTCTTTTCAGCAAAGTCCTCGACAACTTGTTGAGCACTTTGCCCGGCATACTCACCTGCATTGTATAAGGATATGCGATATAGCTTGCCAACGTTGAAGTATGATACTTATTTTCAGCCCCCAGCTTCTGGGTAGTAATGACGACATGGTCGTTTTTTTTGCAAAGCATCTGGAGGGCCGAACGCGTAATTGCCTCACAGCCATGATTCTCAGAGTTACCATTTGCATATAATAAAATATTCATTTTATCCTCCGTATCCTTCAATGACCTTTACCAATTTGTTAATTTCCCTATAAGTATCAATATCCATTTGCTTTAAATTTTTGATAAGCCCTGCTGTTTTTTCTTCGGAGTCCATAAGTTCTTTTATCCCTTTATAAAGACTTTCACTGTCACAGTCCACAATCACTCCCGTTTCATTATGCACAACAAATTCTCTGGCTGTGAGGAAATCGGTAGTTACAATTGGCTTATTGAAGCACATGGCCTCCAAGAGCGTAATACAAAAGCCCTCTGTAAAAGAAGGCTGCACATAAAAATCGCAGTCATGAAAATAGGGATATGGGTTGATTTTATTGCCCAGCAAAATCAGTTCTTCTTCAAGTCCATATTTTTTTATAAGCTCCTCAAGCTCCGGTCTTGAAGGTCCATCCCCCACTAAATACCATTTGAATATATATCCGTTTTTCTTTAATTTATCTGCAACATACGGCAATAACATCTGGCCTTTCAAAGGATGCAACCGTCCCACTGAAAGAATCTTGCTACCATTAAAGTTAAAAACATTTTCCTGTGGCACATAGCGTTTTACAATAGCCTCTTTGTTTATTAAATTGTAAAGTATCTCAGTCTTTGGATAAAGCTCCGGAAAAACTTCGGTAAAGCTGTTCCTTGCAAACTTTGAAACACAAAAGATTTTATCGAACTTCAAAAAGTATTTTAAATAAATACGTAATTTCTTCCTGTCTTGAATTTTATATTCTTCATGCACCCACATGATTTTCTTGCGGGCCTTTATATGGTTAACCGTCAGCAGAGTAGTATTGCGCATACCGCCGTCATAAACAATTGCAGTATCATATTCTTCTTTTAGGTCAACAGCATTCTTTAAAACAAATTCCCTTGCCATAAAAGGCCTGTTAATTATAACCTGGAGCAGACGCAGAATTATGTAGCAAATGGAACTTTTTATATCCTTGAACCTCACAATGGACTTGAGTGCTCTTGAAAAAAGCCCATAGTCTGTAACGGGAGAATATATCACATTTATTTTTCTTTTAATTTGACTTAACATGCTCGTATCACTTTGGGTAATGAGCAAGGTTATATCATACAAGGGCAGCATGTTAACCAGCTTTACAAAGGAAGTTTCTATGCCTCCCACCTCTAAGTTCCTCATCACAAATATTATCTTCTTTTGCATCCGGCCATACTCCTTGCCAATAATTCATATAATCCGCTTATATATGTCCAATACCTTATGTGCCCACCTGTCCAGTTGATAGTGCTCCGCCACAATGGCCTTTTGGGATTCCAGCAGTTTCAGATTACTGCAGTATAGTGCTTTTTCTATTCCGGCCTTAAGGCTGCCCGCATCCCCTGATTTCACCCAGACATCTCCTACTAGCTTCAGGTTTTTTTGTGCAGGTATGTCACTTGCAACAACGGGCACCTTGCAATACGCCGCTTCCACCAGTGCATAACAAAAGCCCTCCTGTCTGCTTGGGGATATGAACAGGTCAGCAAAACGGTAATAAGAAGCAATATCGTTTCTCGGCTCTAACATTTTAACCCACGGGGGAATTCTGCCGAATCTTTCCAATATGTACTGCTCTAATTCTTCCTGATTAGCAGCAACGGAAATTAATAAAACAACGTTTCTTTGTTCACGGACAAGTTCTGCTACTGCTTCCAGTGCCAGATCAACACCTTTTACATACCAGTTGTATCCGAAGATTAAAACTTTTTTTGCAGTGTTCTCAATCCCGTATTGATTATCTGTTAAAGTCTCATATTTATCCAGCCTGAAAAAGTCAATTGCGTTTTCGGCACAAAAAACTCTTTTACTGCTGAATCCGCTTTGCCTTAGCTGGTTTGAAACAAATTCACTGCAGCCCACATAAAAAGTACCCCACTTTGATACTCTCCTCAAAAACTCCTTTATCACAGGCTTCTTTATGTATTCAACATGCATATGTGTGATTTGCTTTTTCCTGCCTAGTGAAGCAAGGCACACCAATGTTGTAGGAAGGCTGATCTTCATATTTGTGAAATGCACATGAAATATATTAATACTATGTCTTTTTGCAATCTTTCTAAGTAAAAAACAGTTTTTTAAAATATTATCAGTGTAATAATATATAACTGATTCCTTTTGTCGGAGCTCCTTAGTCCACCCATATTCTTTTACTTTTTCGGGGAACAGGTAAAAGGTATTTCCATGATTCTGACATACTTTTTTATCCAGTGCCTCCAAGGAGGATATGAAATTCCCCCCATAGGGTGCCGGGTAATCGGCTATTTGCAGTATATTCATTTTAACCCTTTCACTAAGGTGGCTGGTAAATATTCTATGAGCTTTTGAAAATGTTATATTGACAATTCTCATGGAAACCAACATTCTATTTTTCAGTGTATTCATATTCCATATTTTCAAGTGCTCATACAAACTTTTATTAACATAAAAGTTGCACCGGAATCTTTCTTTCAAGTGCAGACCTCTTCCCGTCAACCCTTCATGATTCTGAAAATAATGATAAAGGGGTAAATCCACAAAGGCAAAACTTCGGGCATTTGTACAGGCCTTAATTGAGAAATCAAGGTCTTCACAGGTTTCCAGCTTCTCATCAAAGCTCAGTCCCTGCAATACCTTACTTTTATAGAGGGTTCTCCAGACACTGTTCATTTGAATGCCCACCAGCATTTTATAATAAATGTGCTCTTTAAAGTCCGGCTTTTCAATAAAAAAATTATCCTGAAAATCAGAAGCCCCGTAATGTGAAATTCCATCGGGCCTCTCATAGCATATATTGCATCGGACAATATCTGCATCCAACTCAATAGACTTCTCCATAAGTATTTTTATAAAATCCTTATCAATCCAGTCATCAGAATCAACAAAAACAATGTATCTGCCGCATGCGTTTCTTAATCCATAATTTCTTGCTGAAGCCGCTCCTCCATTTTCTTTATGAATAACCTTGATCCTATGGTCAAGTACCGCGTACTCCTGTGCCATTTCACTCGACCGGTCGGGTGAACCGTCATTAACCAATATGATTTCTATATCGGCTTCACTTTGTGAAATAATGGATTCTATACAGCGTTTCAGATGCTTCTCAGCCTTATACATTGCAACAATAACACTCACATTTACTCCTACCGCCAAAACCCCCTAATTTATTGCTTTTAAAGTAACTAAAACCAGTTCGGGCGTATTCAGTACCCTTGGTTTTTTAAAATCCTTAGATAGTCCCCCGCTTACTACTAACTGAGAATTTCCGACCCTGTAGTATCCTTTTTTATACTTTTTATCAATATGCATTTGTGCAAGTATATAATCAGAGATAAACGGCAGATTTACCTGTCCTCCATGAAGATGTCCTGACAGTGTAAGGTCAAAGGGGTATTTTGATACCATATCAAAGAAATTGGCACGATGGCAAAGCAAAATATTGAAGTACCCTTCATTCTCCTTATTACTTGATAATTCCTTCAAAGAGGCCTCTACAACCGCAGGACGCATTGCATCATCAGAATAGACCACATCTTCAAAACCGGTAAGAACAATGGCGCTTTTTTGATAGACAAGCTTAGTACTCTTATTATTGAGGATAGTGACGCCTTTATTTTGAAGAAGCTTAATTACCACCTTTTCATCCTGAGACCATTTTTCATTATTTCCGCTTACAAAATACATAGGTGCTAGGTCTTTATTTTTATCAATCAATTTTTCAAGATTTTCAAAGGAAGTATTTTTTACATTGACCATATCCCCGACCATAACCATTATATCCGGCTTTGACTCCACTAACTTTTCAGTTATTTCATCATAATTATCAGAATTATGAAAATCAGTAAGCAGCATTATTTTATAACCGTCAAAAGCCTTGGGCAATTTTTCTGAATAAATACTATAATTTGAAATGTCTACCCTGCTGTTATCAATTAAAGTCAGTGCCAGAATACCTGTAAATATAATACATATTCCTAATAATCCAAGTAATATTTTTTTAATTAAGTCCATATTATGCAACCTCATCCCGAGTTCTGACATGGCCGTCCCTAGATTTATAAATGATTTCAATTGCAATTGCTAGGACCATGCCAAAGCCTAATCCAATGACCGCCGAGATCAGAAAATAAAACTTAAGAGATAAATTACTGATTATATTTACTGAAGACAAATAAGAAATATACTTACTCCCCTTAAATCTGCGGTAATCCGCCAATGTGGAGTCCGTGACGGAAAGTAATTTCTTAAGTTGTGCATCTATCCTCTTTGTCAGTGCTTCAGCTTTCTCAGTCATAACCTGTTTTTGTGCTAAGGGAACATTGTCATTTTGAAAAATCTGCACAATTTTCCTGCATTCATTTGCATCTATCAGATTGTTATATCTTGCCACGCCTGAATCCACATATTGATTCATTATTTTGTCGTATGTGGTTTCTGAAGTCTTGAACTTATCGGCATCTATAACATTATTATTCGTATTTGGCCTGGAATCGCCATTGTTAATCTGAGTTCTAACTGTATCATTCTTGGAGTATTCCTTTAATATATTGAGGGTAGTATTCGATTCTTCAAGTTTCTTACTGCTATTAAAGTTCAATTGATTGATTTTATATTCATAATTCTTAATTAATTTTTCCTTGTCCTTGGTAAGCCTTCCTGAAAAAACCAAGGAAAACAGGGACTTGATTTCAAAATTCATAAGATTGTTGTATTCTCCCTGCAAATCTACAAAATTCATGCCTGTTTTAGCTGACCTGAACTCCTTATTCTCTGAATGCTTATCAATCAGATACGAAATAATGCTATTTACTTTTCCCTGAAATATTTCTGCTCTTTCCAAATAGTCATACTGCTGGGAATTGACCTTATCTGTCAAATCAGGCAAATTCGATTGGTTCAGATATTTTTCAGAATAATACCGGTCATAGTTTTGCATTATGGCGTCAAGCATATTTCTGGCATAGACGCCGCTTCTATCGCTCCCTACTGTATAGCTGACATAGTACTGGGCGGGATTATAGGTATACTCCTCCCCCACCTTGACCTTGGATTTCTTTAATTCATTTATCTCATTCGGTATGAGAGGTGTAATTACAACTGAACGTCTCACATCTTCTACATTCACTGCAAGATTCAAATCCCCGATGGCACTCTCTATAATGGAAGGTGTAATAATTTCGTAAACGTCAAATTTGTCCCCTTTTGGATTCAAGCCCTTTTCTGTACTGGCGTCATTATATTTTATAAGGATCTCAGCGGTATATGTCTGGTTCTTATTTACATAATAATAGGCACAGGCAATACTTATGATAAAAATTATTATTATTAATACCTTCCGTTTATATATAGAACGAAATACATCCCAGATAGTAAGCTCCATAAAATCGCCTCCAAATATGAATTACTTCAACTACTCAACGTCCACATGCATCACTTTTTCATTGCCTTTATTATAGCTTCGCAGTCTCCCTCTTTGGGACTTTCTCATTTCCATAAGCATAAACAGGATGCTCATGCCAAAAAAAGCAATAAGCCCGTAAAGTAAGGCTGTTTTGATATATCCCATTGTAAATATGTTTTTTATATTGAAATTAGAAATTCTGCAGTTTATATAACTCTTGTTTTTATAATTATAATAATCGTTAAGAGTATCCTGAGAACTCCTGGCGAATTCATCAAATTTTCCTTCTATTTTTCTTATCATTTCATCACAGGTATTTCTTAGCCTCTGTTGTTCTGCCTGAGTTGCTGATGTACCCATATAGTCTTTTATAAGCTTATTTTTGTTTTCTATTTCTTTCTTCAGTGCTTCTGCATTTACCCCGGCTTTAAGAGCTCTTTCGGTCAAATAATCCAGACCTGTTTTTGTTTTATTCATATATAAATCACTGTTTTTGTCAATGGAAGGAATAAAAAGAGAGTAAACAATTGTTGAATCATATGTCTGCATTCCCAATTTGCTGACCTCATTCTCTTTTAAATATTTTGAGTATTCTACATTTAATTTATCAATATCAAATTGAAGCTTATTGACCAGATCCTGTTTGTTTTTTGCTATCTTGGAGGTGAAAACAAATGCTCTCAGTGCCGCAATATCTATTTCGTTCAGTCTTTTATATTCATCTATTAAATTTTCAAAACTCACATTGGTTTTAGTTGAAATAAAAGACCCGTTCTCATATTTTTTAGCTGTAAGATAATCTATAATAGAATTGGCCTTGCTGCTAAAAATATCCGGTATTTCAATATATTCATAGTAATTGAGGTCAAAATTGTTTTCAGAAAGCAGAATAATTCTGTCGGTATGGTTTTCTTTAAAAACCTCCATATACGTTGCAAATAAGGTATTAAGCAATTTTTTAGTATGGTTGGGTGAGAACTTTTTCTTTTGAGAATAGCTAAGCACATATTCGTTAGGGAAATATGTAAATTCCTTTCCTGTGGCCCTGATCGCTTTTATTCTGTCATTAATACGAGCAGGAACAATAGGGTAAATATTAATGCGGCTTCTCAAATATTCTACGGTAATATTAGGGAGATTCAGCTTGCTCAAAGTCCTTTCCAACACCTTGTCTGAGGTAATCTCAAACATGTTGAACCTGGTTCCGTCAGGATTGAGACCTTTTTCTGCTCCCGGGTAGTTAATTGATATTATCATAATACCATTGTTCATTTGAATAATTGCCTTCAAAGAAACACTCAAAAGCATGGATAAAAAAACCACTAATATAATCCATTTCATGTTTTTTCTAATTGTATTCATGTAAACCACCTTTACCCAACTCGTCATTATATGGGAAATTCATGCAAGCCATCATTAAAATATTCCAAAAGGGCTTATAATAAGCATACATTGTAAGAGTCATAGATAAAACAAGCATACCAAACAAACTTATTGAAATAACTGGATTTCTTTTAAATTTACAAATAATACCTACTGCAAATATACTAAAAAAAAGCAGCATACCTATAAGCCCTTGGTCGCACCATAGCTGCAGCCAATGGTTATGGGCCACTCCATGGCCGCTGAAGGCATTTGCAAAAAAAACTGCTGTAGAGCCCAGGCCATATCCGAAAATCATTCCTTTTTCACTTTGCTTAATTGCATCAATTGTAATCGTCCATAGTTGTAACCTGCCACTTCCTTGATCCTCCTCCAGACTATTGATGCTGAGCCTTTCCCTAACATCCTCCGGCAGAGTTTTTACTAAAAAGAGGCTGAAAACCAGGGCGATTATTATCATCCCAATCAGCATTTTAATTTTGTTCACTGTATTCGTCCTGAGTGCAAAGAATGTATACACCAAAACTGCAGCAAGAACAGAAATAAGACCCCCTCTTGAACCGGTTCTAAAAACAACAAACATCATGCCTACAAATAATAACAAGTAAAAAAGCTTAAATCTATTTTTGAAATTGATTTTTTCTATACAAAATAAAATTGGTAGTATAAAATAACCACACAGCTGATTGGGGTCCTCATTTCCGCCACCAATACCCATAGTTACCCTGCCGCTGCCCTCTTCCAGTCCAACGCTTCCCATAAGCATGATTGCCGTTGTTATCAACCCGACAATCACCCATGAGTACATAAGTAGCTCACTTTCCTTTTTGTTGTATACTTTCAATGTTATCAGGAAAAAAATCGCCGAGGTTTCAATTGTGCCTCTCAATATAACAATTGCACCTTCGCTTTTTGAAAGGAACAAGCTACCAATAGTATATAAGAGGTAGATGGCCAACAAAAAATGAATGCTATTGATTTTAAGCCTGGCTTTTCCTGTAAAAAGGTTACAGACCAATAGACCGCCGACAAAAATTGAAACATACTTTAGTAGCGAAGAGCCACCCGGCAACGGCACAATGGACAAGGGCATGCATATAAAATACAAAGTAGCAAGCAAAGCTCCCATACTTATTTTTTCATTTTGTAATTTTGTAGTAGCACCAAATTGCAATTTCAATTTATTCACCTTTATTATATAGCTTCATATATTCATCTGTAACATATCCAATATCAAATTTTTTTGCTTTCTCTATGTTATTTTGGGAAATTTGACTCCTCAGTTCTTTATCTTCAATTAGCTTCAGCATTGCCATGGACAGCTTCAATGCATCATTGTAAGGCACCAGAAATCCGTTGACCCCATCCTCAATAATATCCGGAACCCCCCCTACCGCTGTCCCGATCACCGGCAGTCCCACTGCCATAGCTTCAATAATCGAAAGTGGCAGACCTTCAAAGAATGAACATAGCACAAAAATGTCTGCTTTGCTCAACCACTTTTGAACTTCCGAAGTAATCCCTACAAATTCAACCCTATCACTAATTTTATATCTCTCCGCAAGAGACTGAAGATTACTTTTCTCTTCACCATCTCCCACGAATACAAGTTTTACATTTGCTTTTTGCTTTAATACCAAGTTAAAGGCTTCTATAAGCAAGACCTGGTTTTTCCTTTTTGTAAGGGAAGCAACATTTATAATGGTGTACATATCTTGGGTTTTCATATGTATTTTGGGAGTAAAGTTTGCAATATCTATTCCATTATATATAATGGGAACTTTTTTAGGCTCCAAATGATATTCCTTTGTTATTTCCTCCTGTACAATATGGGAAATGGCAACAGGTACTACGTTGACATGCCGGTAGGCTAAACCCTGAAGGAATCTATGAGCTCTCCCGAATTCTGCCAAAGCCATATTGTGAACCGTATGTACCCTTCTATTTTTTCTATGGAACATAAACCATGGTAAAGCATAAATGGCCGCATGCAAATGGGTATGGATGACATCCGGCTTGATTTCAGACAAGGTTCTCCATAAATCAATAAATGTATTGATATCAAATCCCAGTTTTTTGTTTAAGAATATTATCTCTATTTGATGCTCTTTCAGCACCTTTTCATTGGGATAATCTCCGCTTGGATAAAGACAGATTATTTTGACATCATGCTGCCGATGAGCCTGTATTGCCAGGTCCACAATCATCTTTTCAGCACCGCCGGTACCTAATTGCTGAATAATATGTACAATTTGTAACCGATTCAACTATATGCCTCCTCCTAAGAAAATTCCGCTTACTGCAAATAAAAATTCTGAAGCCACATTGCTTGTTCCCTGATGTCATACCCTGCATCAATTATAACTTGCTTCATATCTCTCCGCACATAGCCATCCTTATATTTTAAAATCATATCCGCCCAGTAACTTGCCGGACTTGAAAGAGGAATAAAGCTGCATAACCCTGTCACATCCGTCTCCCGTGTAACAGCATCAGAAAAGAAGCATTTGAGGCCGGCCGCCTGAGCTTCTATCCCCACAACCGGCAAACCTTCATAATGGGAGGGTAATAAAAAAACATCCATTCCCTGCATAATTTCATTGACATCCGGTCGTGGCTCTAAAAAAATAACAGCAGCTTCAAGACCCAATGTACGTACTTTTTCTCTGATTTCATCTTTTCTAGACCCTGAACCAATAAACACCAGTCTGGAATCACTATCTCTTTTATAAATTTCACAAAAAAGGTCTGCAATAAATCCATGGTTTTTCTCATACTCGAACCGCCCAATATGACCTATTACAAATTTACCCTCCAACTGTAGCAGAGTTCTTATTTTTGCTCTTATTACCTGGTTAAAAACAAACTTCTCTGATTGTATCCCATTTCTTATGAACTTATAATTGGAGCGTTGCAAAATGTTTTTGCCAAAAGCATATTTACCGGCTTTATTAGAACAGGCAAAATAATAATCGGCACAATATCTCAGGGGAAGCATGAGTATTCTTTCTACCACTCCTTTTAACGTGCAGTTCACAGATGCTGAATGTGCGTGTATTATGACTTTTTTTACACCATTCCTTTTTGCAATAATACTGTAAATAACACCAACGCTTGTAAGGTGTCCATGCACAACTTCATATCCTTTATGGGTTTTAAAAAATCGGTTTAATTCTTTAACATATTTAAAAGTGTTTTTTAAAAACAATCTGGGAAGAATATAGATTTTTCCACCTAAATGTTTAATTTCATCATCAAAAACACCTGTTTCCTGATAATTAAGCAAAAAATCAAATTGTATCTTTGAGCGGTCAACATTTCTGTAATAATTCATGATCATCATTTCTATTCCACCATAATGCATTTTACCTGCAATTATAAGAACACGTTTTGCAGCCACCTGTTCACCTCATCAACATTCTTCCCATGCTGCTTTCTCATCATCTGCCTCTGCTGATTTTTGCCGTCTCACACCTTCGGCACTTTCTTTTACAAATATAGTTTTTACTGTCAGTAAGATTATCTTGATATCCAGCCAGAATGAATAATTGCTGATATACAGCAAGTCATACAAGGTCTTGTCCTCGGGTGTGGTCGTATATTTCCCATATACCTGGGCCGTCCCGGTGAGGCCAGCCTTTACCAGAAATCTTTTCTCATAATTCTTAATTTGTTCACAATACTGCTCTATAAATACCATTCTCTCGGGTCTTGGCCCAACAATGCTCATATCTCCTACCAAAACATTGAAAAGCTGTGGCAGTTCGTCAAGCCTGAATGCCCTTAATATTTTACCGATCCGTGTAATTCTCTTATCATTTTCTGATGCCAAAACAGGACCTGTTAAACTTTCGGCATCCTCAACCATTGTTCTGAATTTATACATATTAAATCTTTTTTTATTAATTGTCATTCTGTCCTGATAATAGAAAATGGAACCTCTAGAATTGATTTTTATCAAACATGAAATTAGGAGCATCAGAGGAAGCCCTACTACGATACCGATTGAAGCTACGATAATATCAAAAATCCTTTTTACTACTCTCTCGTTCTTGCTCAATTCAAAGGGTTTGATTCTAATGGCAGGCGTATCATCAAAGTTGGTAATGTCTTTTTTCATCAGACTCGTATTGTATAAATCAGGAATAATATAAATTTGTTTTTTTTCTTCCAACGCCTTAGAAATCAATTGATTTCTCAAATCCTCCGGAATTGAAGGGCATATAAAGATACTTTGATATTGTTTGAATTCATTTTCAAATAAATTTTGTATAGCTTGCTTGTCCTCTGTGTCAATCTGAATATACCAGGCCTGATGCAATTTAACATAAGCATATTTGATCTTTCTTGCTAAAGCATTATCAACTGCACTTGACTCTACCACAAGAAGTTCTGCCTTGTCTTCCACATACCTGATAGATATAGATACAATTACTTTATCACAGCTGAGTAACGCAAACATTGAGATGGCCATTATGATGAAAAATTCCTTATCCGGCAATATAAACAAATGACCAAGGATAAATCCAATTACAATAGTTATTGCATTAACCAGAAAAGAAACTATCAATATGGATAATATGATTTCGTGTATGTTTCTTTTCTGTGTCTTATAGAATTCATATATGTATAACATAATGAGTGTTACCGCTATGTAGGTGACCAATAACTGAAGCGAAAAATATATACCCTTTTGCTTAAAAAGCAGTATTACAGCGAATAGATAACTTATAATAACTGATAAAATATCCGCACACACAATTATAAAATCAACAAGAATATCATTATGCAACTTTACATCCATGTACAGATTCCTTCCTATATTGTGAATAAATAATTAAGCGAACATAACTGGAGGCTATACGCAATAGAAGCTCTAGTGTTCTTTAAACATTTAATCAAATTATATACTGAAATTCTGAACATTTTCTGAACATTTTTACATTTTCGACAAAATATGTCATCAAAAAGTGCCATCTGTAAACATACACAGACAATAATCTTATGAATTTTACTCATTAAAATTTTCTGGTATTTCGCTTTGTTTAAGGTCTTGAATAAAGTGAAAATACACATCTGAATCAATTCCTAATTCTTCTCTATATATTTTTTGTACCTTATTGTAATGCTCCTTCAATGAAGTATAATCACCCATCTTCATATATAATTTCATAAGCCTTTTATGTATCTCATCCAACAGAGCATTCTCTTGAATAATTAATTTCAGGTACCTCTCTGCTTTTGCATACAATTGTTTTGATTCGTAATATTCCGACACCATATTTAAAATCCTGATATAGCCCTCAATATATCTTTCACGTTCTACTTCCGCCCATACATAATCTTCTCCCCCAAAATAATCTCCTTTATATAAATCGAATATTTTTTCGGCAATATGTATATTCTCTTCATTTATATCCGTGAGTTCAAGAATTTCTTCGAATGCATCAGTGTCAAAATAAAAGTTCTCCGGATCAAACAAGTAACTGGAATTTCGGTAAATAACGCACCCATCTATACTTATACTCTTTAACATCTTACGAATGGAATAAATGCTTGTATGCAGAAGCATACTTGCTTTTTTTGGATCAACATCCGGCCATAGGGCTTCTATGATTTTATTTTTATGCACCAATTTTCCTTTGTAATGTACAAGAAAGGCAAAAAGTTCTGCAGCCTTGGCTGTTCTCCAGAAAATCTGTTTCTTTTCCTGGCTGCCTCTAATGATCTTCAAACCTCCAAAACATAAAATACGGTATAATTTGTCTGTGGGACTAATACCTCTGCCAATATTATTATTTAAACATTCACAGATCTTTTTAGATGTTAGAATTCTTCCCATAGTCTTTTTGAAGCGTTCTTTAGAAACGGGTTTTAAAAGGTAATCTACTGCATTTAATTCAAAAGCCTTTACTGCGTATTGTTGAAAAGCTGTTACAAACACGATATTTATTTGAGGATTTATTTCAAGAAGTTCCTCTGACAGGTCAATTCCATTTGTTCCGTGAATTTTTATGTCAATAAACGCCAAGTCTATTACCTGCTGCTTACACGTCCTTATTGCTTCTTTATATCCTGTAAATGCACCGACCAGCATAATGTTTTCCTGATACGGTTTTAGTAAATGCTCCATCATTTTAAGGGCTAATATTTCTTCGTCCACCAATATTACTTTAAGCATCCTTTACTCCTGGTATCCCCATGTTTTACCAATTCTGGTTCTGATCATCTTTTGGAATGACACGTTTATTATACTTTGCTTTGTGGGGCTTTACAATAATGACGTGGGGATAATACAGGATAAAAGCTCCATTTTTCTGGAAATATCTATTTATTTGTAATATTTGCCCGGAAAAGGATAAAATTTATAATAAGCTTCTCTTCCTTTTGTATGAATCATTCTGTCTTCTTGCCATAAAAAACAGCCTCCTATGATTAATAATTTTTTATCATAAAAAGCCGGTTTCTAATTCACAGACAATTCATCACTTGCATTAATTAAGTTCCGACAATTGCCGTCATTCCACCTCTCGAATAATTAAATCTTTTTTCTTTATGTTATATTGAACCACTACTTCTTCTACAATATCTGTATTATAATAGGATAAACTTGCACCAAAGCTCAGTACATTTTCATTCTCCCATTTTATATTATATATACCGCTGTAGTTCTCTCTATCTGCACGCTCATAAATTTCATAGCCTTTTTTACAGGCCAATCTAAACCTTGCAGTATCTACTAGAGCAGGACTTACCGTTCCTTCTGCCACATCATATATAGTCAAATAGGAGCTTTTATTGGAGCATGTTGCTACAGCTATCTTTTTGCCATCTGGTGAAACAAACATATCAGTAATATACATAGAGGGCTTCGAATATTCATCATAACATTCTAGTACTCCATCCTTTATACGCCATAATCTGTTATCACTTCCGTAATCTGAATAATTGTTAAATAGTGCAAAAAATATACTGCCATCATACATTTTATATATCTTTTCACTATCATGCTTCCCTGTTAATATAGCTAGTGCAAATTGTGCTGCTTGAGCAAGCTTTTTTTCTTTGCTTTTTGAAAAAGGGGTTATAGCTGTGATAGCCTTCTCTCTTATTTTATGATTATTAAAATATTCTACAAGCTTATTTATAGCAATATACTGTTCATATGTATTGTCTGAATTTAATGCATTAAAATATTTTTGTGCTTGTTCACTTTCATCTCCTTTAGCGGTTAAAGACATATCTTCCGCCGATAAAAAACGCATATATAGCTCTTCTGTATTTTTTTTAATAATATTTGCAGCCACAGTAGCAACAGAAAAAGAAAAAACAATACAAAACAATGCTGCTACAGTCATATAACGCCACTTTCCTTTTTCTTTCTTATGTACAAGTCTTCCTTCTCTTAATATACTCTTTAGCATCTTTTCCTTTTGCTCTTCATTTGGAGAGCAGGCTTCAAAAATTGTTTTTATATCCTTATCCTTCATTTCTTCTTCCTCCCTCCAAATCCATTTTTAACTTTTTACGAGCTGTAACCAGCTGTGTTTGAACCGTACTTTCATTTCTTTTTAACAACTTTGCTATTTCTTTTACGGCATACTCTTCATAATAATAAAGATATAAAACCGTTTTATACTTCTCTGGTAATGCAAGGATTTTTTCTAGTACCTCACTACCTTCATCCTCATTCACATACCTAGCTTCAGGTAACTTTTCAAAATCTGTACGCCTTACGTTCCAAAAACATTTTAAAACATCCTTGCAATAATTACGTGCCGTCACTATAAGCCAGGCTTTCTCATGTGCCTCATTTTCAAAATGTTTTTTCGACTGCATCAATTTTATAAACGCAGATTGCACTGCATCTTCTGCATCTGCTTGATTTTTTAAATAAATGTAGCAAAGTCTAAAAATCGTATCGGCATATCGCTTATAAACCTCTATAAATTCTTCCTCTGTATACCCACAAGAGCTTACTCCCATCTCCTCACCTCCATATATAACACGATTGAAATCTTATAAATATCTTAATATACAAAAATTTTATTTCTACAAAATTCTCCCAAATAATACAATTGCTAATTTGGTATATTTTGTGTTGTAACTTAATTTTATCAAAAGGCTATAAATCTGTCCTTTTTATTCGAATTTGTTAAAACTATTATTCGTTATCATAGAAAATCAAGTCCAAAACGGGATAAAGTTCATTTCTTATAAAATGAACTTTATCCCGGAAATTAGTATTTATCTGTGTTATATAGGAATATTAAATCCTTTGTCAGCTAAACTTTAAGCACTTGCACTGATAGCAATAGTAAATATTTTTTCAATCAAGGACAATGCTCCCCTATATCCGACATTCGCTCTTGATAAAACCACTTCATAGGATGACGGGAAGCCAATTTCAACTATATTTCCGCCAAGCTGCTTTGCAGCATCTCTATCCCAGGTTGTTCCTAAAATAATTGCAGGCTTCTCCTCCGAATTGATAAGGGCTTGCTCAACTAAATAACCGTCTTCTAAAAAAAGAGGTGTTACGCTTACATCATCTGCAATGTTTTTGAATTCTTTTCTGATATTGTCCCTGTATTCTTCAGGAGGATTCTCCGTTATAATTTGTTTAACCGGAATCAATCCCAGCTGATTTACAAGAAATTTTGTGATGGCCAGATTATAGCTACTTTCGCCAACAACAGCAAATTTTGATGGAACACCCCACCAATATTCGGCATAGAAGTCGGAGAAATCTTCCAAATATTTATAATAAAGTTTCTCTTCTTTTTGTATGAACTGTTCTGTTTTTTCCAGATTTAATCCTGCAAAATCCGATACTTTGAGCAAGAAATCAGAAGTTGCTTTCGCTCCAATAGGGATTGTAGGTATATGTAAAAAAGGTTGCCCATATTTTTTCTCAAGATGCTCTGCTGTACTGAGTCCAAGCCAGGTTGATATAACAAGATTAAACTGTGCCTTGGGAATTTCTTTCCACTCCTCAACACCTTTTGAGCCATGCCCAAATAAAATATTGACTTTAAGGCCTATCCCTTCAAGAATACGTTTGATCTCAGAGAGATCCCCTCTCCAAAATGGGTTTTGATATGGAATTTCCGTCCAAATATTAACTACATTCTTTTTCTTTGGTCCTTTGTAATCACCAACATATTGGTCAATAATTGCTTTTGTAACCAATTCATGACCTGTATAGTTATTCCCCTTAAAGCCACCTGTCTCAGCGTAAACAATGGGAACACCTTTTTCTTGAAATTTTGAGACAACCGACGGTACATCATCACCAACAAGGTCAGGTATACAACCTGTGAGTACCACAAACAAATCTGCATCAATTACCTTTATTGAAGCTTGTATCAGTTCTTTAAGTCTCTCATTCCCTCCGAATACCACTTCGTTTTCCGAGGCATTAAGACTGGGTGGAACAGCTCCGCCTCCATAGCCCCCTCCCTGAAACCCGTTGTAAAAAGCAAGACTAACATATTGCTTATCTGCACAACCAGGTCCACAATGAGTAATAGGAACCACTCTCGGAATAGCACTTGCTGTGTACATAGCGCCAATTGCACAGCCATAACGTGGTCGGCTTATGGAATTTGTTTTCTGATCTTCATATGAATTTTTAATCTGTGACATTTTTTACCTCCACAATTAATCTTGATATATAATATCGGGGTTTTTAGCAAGGATATATGGATCATCTTGACTTAGCCACCACTTTGTATAGGGCAGCTTAATATGCTGTGCCAAATCCTCGTGAAATTTCTTTCTTTTTAAAATAGCCAGTATTGCTTCGCCCAAATTTACAATGCCCTCATAACCTACTGCAATATGTTCATCCCCAAGAGGAGCAGCCGGAATGCCAAGACGTGACGCAAGAGGTGCAAGCCCGTTATGTCTTATTAATAAAAAGTCAGGCTTTACTTTTTTAAGGAGAGCATAGAGCTGGTGCGGCTGCCTATTGCTTACACTGAAATTATCCACATTTCCATAGTTATTAACAAGAAAAGCCAGAGAGTCTTGTATGGGATCTTCACTGTCATAGATCGGGTCGTGGTGGAATACCAATGAGCCGTTTACTTCTACCCCAAGCTCTCTTAATACGGCAATCAGTCCATGTGAATAGGCAGAACCTGTTGCAACGTATCCTTTTACACCCTTTAGCTTTTTCTTTAGCTCTTCAATTTTGGGAATTACGCGCTCATGCTCTTTTTTTATGTAGGCTTCGCAAAGCTCCTCACGATGGGTAATTTTTGCTATGCCCCTTAGCCATGCATCGGTTCCGGCAAAGCCATAAGGTTGGGGAGCTTTCAATTCCGGAACTCCAAAATTCTGTTCCAGTCCCTGAGCCAAATACGAGGAAAGTGTATTACAAAAACCAACTGTCACAGCAGCCTCTGACATCTGTGCTAAATCTTCAACCGTCGCTAAATCTACAACATAATTCACACGCAAATTAAGTTCCTTAAGCATTGGGCCAAATACATCAGAACCCCATAGATTGATTACATTCACCAAATCTTCCTGCTTCTTTGGATTCTTCCTTACTATATCTCTTAAAATACCATGTTGAGTGGCATCAAATCCTGTACTCCAATGTTTTGAGCGGAAGCCTTCACAATGCAGCGGAATTATAGGAATTCCAAACTTCTCCGAATACTCCGCTGCAACGCTGTCAACATCATCACCGATAATGCCAGTAGCACAAGCTGTTCCAATAAAAATTGCATCAGGTTTATATCTCTCCCAAACATCCTGCGTTGTCTGTTGAAGCTTTCCGATACCCCCAAAAACCATATCGCCTTCTATCAAGTTTGTAGAAACGATTTTAAGATTTTCTACAGGAAGGCCTCTCATAGCAAGACCATTACGATATATTGAATTATAAATAGTTTGGCTTACTGCACAACCGATAGGTGAATGCTGAATCAACACGGCACCTCTCACATTTCCAGCCTGACATTCCACCATTTGTTCACTGCAAACGGAGCCTTGCGTAAAAGGTCCTTTTATTTCGCAGAGCTTACAACCATTGCCTTTTTTCCCGCTGCAACCAAGAATAGAATATCCTGATTCCTCTACCAAATTTGATGCTTCACCGTCCCAGCCGATGATGGTGCCAAGACGCTGCTCCCGGCTTACAACAGTAGTGGCTGCTAAATTAATTTTACCCATGCTAACTCCTCCATTAATGCGTTTACTTTCAATTTCTGCATAAGCAGATTAAAGTTAGTCTCTAATTTATTTAGTCAACCTTAACTTATTTTTATTTATATGTCTTAACAGCTTCTCGCTTAATAAAAAAGACTATTTCCTTTTCACTGAAATTCAGCAAAAATAGAAACAGTCTCTAATTCGTTTAGTAAACATGTTTAGTTTTATTTATTATAAATGTTAATTCCTTCCATGTCAATAGGAATACTATGATTTCGTATGATATATTAACGCGGTATCTAAATAACTTTTTTACTAACCAAACTAATTATTTCTTCATCATAAAGACCAAGGCTTTTCATTTTATTTAAAAAATCATCTATGTTTTTTATTACTAAAACATTTTTTAGTTCATCGATAACAGATATGTCTGATGTTACATATTTTCCGTTGGTTTTTATGGAATAGATCAAGTAATCCTTTTCTAATTCTAAAAGCGCTCTATGCATCGTATTGGGATTAACCGAAAAATCTAAAGCGAGTTTTCTTATTGATGGAAGTTTTGTTCCGGGCTTGTAAATACCTGCAATTATATCACATTGGATTTTTTCAATAATTCGCAAATACTCACTTTTATTACTATTCAAAGTCACCTCACTTTATCTCCTTTCGTAAAAATTACCCTATGTATACCAACCTCATATTTCTAATTTTTTAAACATTACAGAACCCTTTCCTTTTATGTAATTCCATAGTACTATGCAAACTGCTAAAACAACAATCGACATATAGATGAAGTATAAATTCAAATTTGAAGGCTTTATAATAAAACATATTGCGACCGGAATTAGAACGCAAATAATATTGGCCATTAACGTTACAGCTGTTGCTATACTTTGTTTAATAACCTGAACTTCTGACTTCCAGTCAAATTTAGGGAAATACAGATTTACTATCAATCCTACAATGGCTGACAAGATACTGAAACCCAAAACCGGAGCTAAGAATGCAATGTACTCAAGAAAAGAAAGTTTAAAAATATATATTACCGGAAAAGAAGCAATAAACATAAAAGGAATTGTTAGTGTTAAATTGACCATTATCTTACATTTAGCGATGTTACTGAACTTTAGCGGTAAACTCTTTATAATCCATAAATTCGCCCCTTCTATAGATAAGGAGGATCCTGTCGTACAACTCATAGCAACACATGTTATCCCTAATACAGTTGTAAAAGGTAGTATGTAATCGGACATATTGCTCATGTTTAATGCTTTCAATATATTCTCATATTTAAATAGAACAACTGAAATTAAATAGATGGCAAACAAAATCAATCCAAACATAGTATTTAAAATATAAACATAACAAGAAAAGTAACTTTTTAATTCCTTTTTGTATAAAGCCATTATTGAAGAAGTAACTTTTAATGTTGACATTTTATATTTTGCTTTACTGGAATGTTCGCCAATTGATAAATTAATTTTTTTGAAGTTTTTTGAAAATACATACAAGAATAAAACAAATACTACTACATTAATTGCTATAAACGATATAAACAGAACCAAATTAATATTAGATAAACTCTTCACAAACAGCTTTGCAGGGAAATAATAATTTTGGAAATTACCAATCTTCAAAAAAGCAGTATTCAAGTCCATTATAGAGGTACCTTGAAGAAAATAACTGCCTAATGACATAATAATTATTAATAAAAATGATGCTATTAGCAAAACCAGATTTCTTTGTTTAAACTGTGAAGCAAACCTTCCGATTATTAAAGAAATCGTAGCACCTAAAACAATTGGTATAATTGGTACAATCAATAAACCCAGCAATGCAAGAGCATAAAATGTAAACCCGGCTGATGTATTTATTCCAAAAATAATTATAGCAGGTAGTGATAATAAGACACTCATAATTGTATTAGGAAAATATATTAAAAACAATTTACTAAAAAGAATATTTTTATCAGTTAGAGGTAAAGAGACTAAAAACTGAAAATCTTTAAATGCAAATAAATATGATGAACTGGTAAATACACTGGCAAAAAAACACATCATATTTGCTAAAAGAAAGGCTACTGTCAGCAATACGGTTATTTGACCTTTACTCATAAGCATATTGGAAAGATAAATGTAATATCCGGTTATTGAGGATAAAACCATACCAACCAGAAACACAATTGCAATCAACACAAAAGACATTCGTATCCGTTCATTTTTTGGTGCTTTAAGCACACGATTAATGCTATATGAATTTATCAAATTAGCCTTAATTAGTAATAGAGATTTATTTTTCATTATCATTCAACTCCAAGAATAAATTTTCTAATGATTCTTCTCCTTTTACTTCCTCAGTAAGCCCGCTTACCAGTAATTTACCATTTTTAACAATAGCAATCCTATTACATAGTTTTTCTGCAACTTCCAAAACATGTGTAGAAAAGAAAATTGAATTACCTTTTTCACAAAATTCTTTCATGAATTTTTTCAAAACAAATGCTGCAGATGGATCTAGCCCTACAAAAGGTTCATCAAGAATTAAAAGTTTGGGCTCATGAATAAATGCTGATATGATTGCCAACTTCTGTTTCATACCATGAGAATACGATGAAATTAAATCACCAAGGTTATTTGTAATTCCAAAGGCATCAGCATATTTTTTTATATCAGCTTCTCTTTTTTTACGTTTAACTCCAAAAATATCAGCTACAAAAGTTAAATAACCGATACCAGTCATGTTTTCATATAGGTCTGGATTATCCGGAATATATGCAGTAATCATTTTGCATTCGATTGGCTTTTCTTTAATTGATTTTCCATCTATGCAAATCTCACCCTCATCAAAATCAAAAATACCGGTTACACATTTTATTGTAGTTGTTTTTCCGGCACCATTGTGACCAATAAATCCATAGATATCACCGGGAGCAATTTCTAATGACAAATTGGAAATTGCCTTTTTCCCTCCCTTATATGTTTTAGTCAGGTTACTTATTTTAAGCATTTTTCTCTCCCCTCTTTTATTTCAATAATAAAGTTTATTGGTATTTCTTGTTAGATATCCAGAATTTTGATATAGAATTAATAACGATAATAAATACTATGGTTACAATGAGGCTTGGAAGTACATTTTCCTTGGGTTTACCGGTTACCAGAATAGATACCGCATTAGAACTCATGCTAGATGGATTAATAATATCTACAAAGTAATTCAAACCTGATAAAAATTTAAGTAGCAATAATACTACAACGCCTGTTATTGCGATTACACCTTGACTTTTCATTAATGTACTTAACATAGTAATAAATGATACTACAAATAAAATCCAAACCAGATAACATAAAATTGCTAGAAAAAGTACTTTTACACTTATGTTTGTGTAATATAAATCTGAATAATATGCAGCAGCAAAATAGCCCATAACAATTGATACCGCAACAAACAAATAATTACTTATTATCTTACTGAATAAATAGTCTTTTACAGAAACCGGTCTTGTCAAAATAAAAGAAATCATATCACTGACTTTTTCAGAATAAACAGTACCCATTAATGAAATAACAACAATAATAATTCCTAATTGATCAAATTGAGAGCTTAACGTACTGGCCAGCACATCACCACTGCTTTGTATAAACTTCGAAGGATCTATTGAAATTCCACTGCTACCACTCAAAGATGACAAAATTTGTGGCATAAAATGATATGAAATTGGCTGTGTTATTCCTAAAAGTAGAAATACCAAGGGAAGCCATATTATTTTAAATTCTTTAAGATACTGTGAAAATTCTCTTTTAACTAATATGAAACATTTGTTCATTCATTTATCACCGCCCTCATGAATATATCTTCCAAAGAATTTTTGGATATTTCAAACTTTAAAATATCTACTTTAAATTTCAACGCACTTTCCAGTATGATGAATTTATTGTGCGCCAAGTCATTTACTGAAATATTAATAAGATTTCCGGCATTGCTGAATTTGCTTATAAACGGTAAGTTTTTAATATAACTGATCCATTCCTTATTTTCTTTTCCTGTCTGAATAAGGACATTATTTTCAGTATTGTTGTTCATCAAATCCGAGTAAGTAGAATCAATAATCTTCTCACCGGATTTTAATATACAGAATCTCTCACATACTTCTTCAGCATCATTTAGAATATGTGTAGAGAAAAGAATGGTAGAATCCTTTTTTAGATCTACAATTAAATTCAATATTTCTCTTCTGCCAATTGGGTCTAATGCAGACACCGGCTCATCCATAATAATAAACTCGGGGTTATGTAAAATTGCCTGTGCTATTCCCAGCCTTTGCTTCATACCGCCGGAAAATGTACTTATTTTATTGTCTTCTTCTCCTTCTAACCCAACTCTTTTCAATAATGAGTTCACTTTTTCTTTAAGTTGCAGCGGTTTTAAACCGGATAATTGTCCCATAAAAAAAAGTACTTCCCTTGCTGTCATCCATTCAAAAAAATTAGGGTACTGAGGAAGATACCCAATTTTATTTTTCATGTTATAGTTATTTTTACCATCTATTAATACTTCACCACTAGTAGCCATCAATGCGTCTACTACAATTTTCAATAAAGTAGTTTTTCCTGCACCATTTGGTCCAATAAGTCCCACACATTCACCTGAATTAATTGTCAGTGAAAAGTTCTTAATTACTTTTTTCTCTCCGTAGTTTTTCACTATATTTTTTATTTCGATTGTCATTCTAATGGTCCTAGTCCTTTCTTCCCGCAATAAAATATATTACAGAGCCCATTACGTTACCTAATATAACAATTAACAGCCAAACCGTAAAATTCTTTCTCCTTTTTCTATTTGCGATTAAATCAATTAATGCTATTAAAGTTATGATAAAAGATATAACTATAATAGGGATAAATGGAGTTAAATCAAGATTCTTAAGATCAGATAAACCATAATGTAATTTCATTTTTTGCCTCCGCCTTTAAAATAATTTTAGTAAAAAAATAATCATTATTTAAACATATGCTTCAAATTGAGATATTAAAGCTTTTTTCGATGTACTCAAAATACCTTCTTCTATTCCCAAGCATTTTTCAATCACGCATAAATAAGCATTTAACTTTTTTTCGTATTCTTCAATTGTTTTTTGAGGAAAAATGTTATCATATAAAAATCCGCCTGCATAGCAACAGAATTCTGCCATTTCTCTCGGATATTCGGTATGGAAAGTTTCTTCTTGTATTCCCTGTTGGATTATTTTTTCCAAACAGTCAGAAGTTAGTTCCAAACTTAATTTCTTTATACGATAACTAAATATAGAATTTAGATTAATCTGTGCGTAATCCACGACTTTCTGGATGTTCTCAGGCTTTTCACTACCAACAATGATTACCTTCAGCAACTTATCAATTGCTGTTAGACTGGTATCCTTTATAATTTCTTCAAACCTGATATAATCCTGCTTTGTAATATAATCCAGACAATCATTAAGTATATCTTCTTTTGATGCGAAATAATGGTACATACCGCCTTTTGAAACATTTGATGCTTCCATAATATTATTAATTGTTGTATTCTCATAGCTCTTCTCTACAAATAACTTTAATGCAACTTTAATAATTTCTTCTTTTTTATGTTCAAAGTTTTCTTTTGATCGAGCCATATATGTACCTCCTAAAATAAACCGACCGTCGGTATATTTATTTTACCAGTATTATCTATTTTAGGCAAGATTTTTTTACCACAATATTCCTGATATAGAGCTGTATCCCATTAAAAAGGCTATTGCAAAACAAAAAAATAATTTTGCAACAGCCTTTTTTTGTGAATGATTGAGTTTTTATATAACAGTATTTATAATCTTCTTCAGATCACTTTCGCTTTCTCCATTCTTTTTGTATCGGAATTTGCAACACTCATCTCCTCTACCCAATGCTTTATCTAATTTCAATTCAGCTTTCATTTTAGCGAACATACAATAATCAGTGGCGCATATGTAAGGCATAATTTCCGATTCATTCTTATCGCAAAAGAAGTCATTAATTCCACATCGTTTATAATCTATTCCCCATTCAAAATCTTCCCCGTTACCATCAATTACGTCAAATACCCAATTGTAGATATGATCCCTTGTTTTTGATAACCTTGCCAGTTCTTTCATATAATTAATTTGTTTTTTTGAAAATTGCTTTCTTTTAATCAGCTTCATGATAAAAGACGGATATTTATCAATAAAGTCTTTAAAACCGTAATAAATTATCTCCCCTATTTGCTCAGTACTTAAATCTTCTTTTAAAAGATTCTCGTATATAATATGCACTATAAATGCAAAATCCATTGTTTTCTGGAACGCATTCATTTCCATTCCTATGTCGGGTATCTCGTTATAGCTATCCTCCAATTTCTGCATGCTTTCTGCAGCAACACGCTGGTTTGCCTCAACGCCTATTTTTTCTTCAATAAAAGGTTTATAGATTTTTAAGAATTTTTTCATTTGCTTGGTTATATTATTTTTTCTGTTCACTTCCATCTACCTCCTTAAATTTATTTATAATTTAAAATATCTTTGTCCAGATAGTTTACATCAATACAGTGTTTTAACATCTTCTCTACATGTATCTGCTCTAAATCAATCCATTCAAAACCTAGTTGATTCAGAATGAAATTTGTCTTGGTATTATATGCAATATACTGCTTGCTGATATTCAGTTCCTTTCCCAGCAGCCCATAATTAACAAGTATACTATTTGCTTCGTTTCTTAGATTCTTATCTTCATAGCATTCATACAAATAATCAAGAAAATCATTAGCTGAATATTTTTGTATCGTACATCCGGATTCAGCAAATAGTTCTGCCAGATTACTTAATTGAACATATTTATCATTAAAGATATGATACGTTTCATTTCTAAGATTACTCTTATCAAATAGTTTTATGATGGAAGCGGAAACATAGTCAACAAACGAAAAATCATACTGGATTGGCATATCAGGGATAGACCTCATCTTTAAATATGCCTTCAGAACCGAGTAAAATGCATTATTCTCTATATTCTCCTGGAATTTTCCGTTGGCTGAATCAAAAACGATATTCCCAATTCTATATATATTTACGTTTAACCCCTTATCTCTCGCTTCTTGGATACGCTCTTCAGCTATTGCTTTTGTTTTTCCATAAAAATTCTCAATTGTATTGCTGTCAGCATAATCGTACTCAGTGAAAATTGCATCCTCTGATTGGTTCTCATAACCTGCAATAACCCCAATAGTTGAAATATGATTTAAGTCAATCATTCTTTCACCCATACAGAATTCCAATATTCGTTCAACCCCTCTGACATTAATCTCATAGAAATCATTGTAATTTCCATAGTGCTTTACATTCGCTGCAGAATTGATTACACAGTCAATGTGCTCCAAAAGCTCTTTGTACAAAGTAACAGACATACCCAAAAACGTCTGAGTTAAATCACCTTGTACAATATGGAGTCTCTGCCTATTTTCTTCTAAAATATCTTTTGATAAATAGTACATTGCTTTTTCTTTAAGTCTTGCTTCGCATTCCCCCATTGATTGTCCGCGAACTAATACATAAATTTCACTTTCAGTATCCCTTAATAATTGCTTCAAAATATGCATTCCCAGATAACCGGTACAACCAATCAATAAAATATTTTTATATTTCTTCTCTTCCAATACATCCATTTGTTCATATTTCAATTTGATTTTTTCATTATAGTTGTCTCTTTTCGGAGAAGAATTCGATTCAATATTGGCATCTGCTGCTTTCTCATCAATGGAGTTCAACATTTCTTTCATTGTATTAATCTTGTTTCTTAATAAATCTTTTGAATATAGTATGTTCTTTACCAGCTGATCTATGGTTCTGTAATTAAAAATATCTTTAATTTCCACAACAAATTCTTTGGATAATTCGGAAATAACTCTTATTATCTTAATGGAATTTCCACCTATTCTAAAGAAATCATCATGAATACCTACACGCTTCAATTCTAATACTTCTTTCCAAACTTCCGCTATTTTCCTTTCTGTCTCATTTCTTGGTGCCACATAATTCTGTGAACTATTACCGCTATTATCTATCTGTAATAATTTCTTTCTGTCAATTTTTCCGTTGCTGTTAAGTGGAATCTTATTTAGCTGTATAAAGTTAGACGGTATCATATATTCAGGAAGCTTTTCTTCCAGATGCTGTTTTAAATTTGGAATAACATTTTCAATGAATTTTGCTTTTACCGGGTTATTGGCATAATCGGATAAGCGACCACCAGTTTGTACCGAATCACCTCCAAAAATACAGGAACATGATTTTTGATAGCACACTATATCGAAGTATTCGTCTTTACCAATTCCTGACCAAACTGCTTCAACTACATAATCCGGATGGTTCAAAGTATAAAATTCTTCCGGATTACAACCGATTTCCTGGAAGTCATTTTTAATCTGCTGACCAAATTCCTCCATAGTTGTAACGGTATTTTCCTCCAGAAGAGCCATTTCCCTGAATGCCATTTCCAAACGTTTATTTCGTATATTACGTACCCTTAATACTTCCGGTTTTCTATCTTCCAAAATCATTTTTATTTCTTCTATAGCAGTTATTTCGCTGCCCCAATCCAACTGTAACATCTCCGGATTTTTTACCTGTGTGTGTATGTACAATACAGCATCATATCTGAACCGGTTTAATTCGTTTTCAGTGGTTCCTCTCTTATGAAGAATTTCAATATGCGTAATATCAGGAATTTCTTTCATAAGAGCATAGAAGAATTCCGGAGATACTAGTAATTCTGTCTCAGTTAAGATGCGGTTTTCAATATGCTGTTTGCAAACATCAATCGTCATATCATTTGAGGCTTGAAATATCTCAACTGAAGTATGGAATGCCCTCAATAGAGAATAGTTTCTAATATCACCTAAGAAAACGGCACCTTCACCTTCAATACATCGGATAGCGTTTTTTAATACATTAACAAAATACTCGACATTAGAGAAATATTGAGCAACAGAATTGATTATTACTGTATTAAATTTATTTTCAGTAATCTCTTTAAAATCATCCGCACTTTTATTTAACAATGTCAATTTATGATGAACCTCTTTATTCTTTGCTACTTTTGCAACATACTCCAGAATTTTTGTTGATATATCCGTTCCTAAATAACTTTCACAATCATCAATTAATCGGAACAACAGCATTCCTGTACCGCATCCGATTTCAAGTACTTTCTTAGGATTCAATACCTTAATACGTCGAATTGTGGTATCTAACCATTCCCTCATTTCTAACTCTGAAATCTGCTCACCGGTATAACTACTGTTCCATCCGGCAATATTAAAGGAATCATCCATGATTTCAGTTTCCAATGGATCGATATTATTCCATACAATTTTCCAGTCATCTAATTGTTGTTGCTCCTCTTTCTTACTTTCGTTCTCGAACTCTGCCATATCTTCTTTCAATACAATATATGAAGTAAGACTTGAATCACCAAAGCTGTCAATTTTAGCTATAACAACATTCTCTTTTATAGCGAAGAACTGATTTGTTACCGCTTCAATTTCCCCTAATTCTATTCTGTGACCTCTGATTTTGACCTGGTGATCTATTCTCCCTAAATATTCAATATTTCCATCAGGTAACCATCTGCACAAATCGCCTGTACGATATAATCTTTCTCCTGCTACGAAAGGATTTTGTATAAATTTACTATTGGTTAGTTCAGGATTGTTCAGGTACCCTCTTGCTAAGCCTACTCCTGATAAGCACAATTCTCCCTCAACACCAAGGGGGGTAATCTGCTGATTGGAATCTAAAATAAATGCTTTTAAGTTTTGAACAGGCTTACCAATTGGTATAAGTGTCTTATCACAGTCATTTTCCGTAATAGAATATCTTGTAGCATATACCGTAGCTTCTGTTGGCCCATATAGATTTTCCAATTTGACATTAGGTATGATTTCAAAAAACTTTCTCACAGTGTCTGTACTGATTGCTTCTCCTGCCGAGAATACATATTTCAGTCTGTTTAATTTTTTGGCTTCTTCTTTATTTATTGTTCCAAGAAATACATTCAGCATAGAAGGTACAAAATTAATGTGTGTCACGTCATTTTTAATCATTTCAGCTAAAATATTGGAAGGATCTTTTTCATCACCTTTGTTCAATATGGCCAATCTTCCACCGCCAAAGAACCAACCGAATATTTCAGTTACCGATACATCAAATGTATAATTTGTTTTTAGTAAGTATGTATCGTTTTCAGTAATAGGGTATTGCTTCTGCATATAAGTCAGCAGGTTTACCGCACTATAATTTTCTACAGTTACACCTTTCGGATTACCGGTTGAGCCTGAGGTATAGATCATATAAGCCAGATCATGAGGTCTGCTTTCTATTGCTTTGACTGCTCCATTTTTGTTGTTATCACATTTGTCAATTAAAGAGGCATCCTCGCTATCTAAACAATAAATAACCAAACTATGATTTGAAAACGTTTCATTTAAAGTGTCATAATATTTTTTCGTTGTTAATATTATAGCTATATTACTGTCTTCCGAGATAAATTGGAGCCTGTCTTTAGGACATGCGGGGTCAATTGGTACATATGCACAACCTGCTTTTAAAATTGACAATATTCCAAGGATCATTTCAGGACAACGATCCAACAATATACCTATTTTTCCACCCGGCTTTGAACCACTATTCAGTAACTTCTCTGCCATTACGGTAGAATATTCATGAACCTGTTTATATGTAATTTGCTTGTCTTTATAGACAAGTGCGGCATTATCCGGCATTTTTTCAGCTTGTTCCACAAAAATATCTATAATAGTTTTATTTTCAGGAAAGTCTTCCTTTGTCTCATTAAATTCATTAATCAGTTTGTCTTTCTCTTTTTCATTCAATAAAAGTATCTCAGATACTTTTAAATCCTCAGATGCAAGAATCTGTTCCACAATGGACAGTACATGTTCTGATATGCGCTGAATATAATCCTGGTCATATAGATAAGCATTATAACTAAACCGGAAAATTATATCTTCTGCCGGTCCCACCATAATATTGAAATCATAATTTATTTCTTCGTATACATCGTTTGTGTCCAGACTGATATCAATTTCAGATGCATTTTTACTCTCTTCTGAAATTTCCTGAATCGGATAATTCTCAAATGCAATAATGTGGTTTAATAGTTTATCCTTTAGCTCTGAGTCTGTCTGTATTTCTACCAGTGGAAAATACGAATAATTCAAAGACTTAATTGCATTGTTTTGAACATTTTTCAAAAGTTCCAATACAGTCATATCCGCTTCAGCTTTTACTCTTACAGGCAGAGTATTCACAAAAAGACCTACCATTTTCTCTATTCCTTCAATTTCAGAAGGTCTTCCTGATACAACCGAACCAAAAACAACATCATTTGTATTGTTGTATTTTTGAAGAATTATTGCCCAGATTAATTGTATTACATTACTTAATGTTGCATGATTTTTTGAAGCCAGGTTCTTCAACTGCAACGTTAAGTCTTTGTTGATTCTGAATATATATTCTTCTTTGCTGTATTCTCTTACTTTGTCCGCCGATTTTGTAGCAGTTATACCGGTTAACTGTTCATAGCCCCCCAGATAATCTCTCCAGTAATCTCTTGCCTCATTATTGTCCTGTTTGTCTATCCAATCAACATAGTTCTTATATTCATTTACCGGAGTTAATTTCAATGGTATACCTTTACTAAGTGTATTGTATATGTTGAAAAATTCATTGAATACAATTCCAAGACACCATCCATCCATAATAATATGATGAAAACTCCAAATTATTATTTTTGTATCTTTAGCAAAATCTAATATGGAAAGACGGATCAAGTTATCATTTGATAAATCAAATCCACGCTCCCTGTCTTTATTTTTATACTGTCTTATATATTCTAACTTCTGTTCTTCCTGCATATATGAAATATCTTCATAATAAACTTCAGGGGTTCTGTTCTTTAAAACTACTTGCTTTGATTTCTTTAAATCTTTATAAACAATAGAACTTCTGAAAATGTCATAGCGCTGCATTAAAATATCAAAGCTTTTCTCGAAATTCTTAACGTCTGATTTCCCTGTAATTTTTACACTGAACTGTTCAAAGTAAACCGATGATCCCATATCCTTCAGATAATGGAATAACATACCCTCCTGCATCGGGGTCAGACTGTAAATGCTTTTAATTTCTCCTGCCGGATAGGTCTTGCAGATTTCATCAAAATCTTCTAATGAAACATAAGAAGCCCCTACATCATACGGTGTATACTCTTTAACCTTTTTTTCGGCACAGTGCTTGATAATACTCAGCAGATTTTCTTTATATATTCTTGTAAATTCCAATACGCTTTCTTCTTTATATTCATTTTTATTAAAGCTTACAAGAAATTGTAACTTATCATCCATAACACTTCCGTTTATACTGATTTTCCCTAAACTTTCACTGTCCGGGCTCAAATAATCACCTGCGCTGTATGGAGAAATATCTATAAATTCATCATTGATGTCCTGATCAAACTGTCCCAGATAATTAAAAGTAATTTCATTTTCGTACTCTAACTTTTCTCTCACTGTCTTATCAGGATTATTCTTGATTACCTGATATCCTACACCCTTATCCGGTAACTGACGTATTTCTTCTTTTACTATTCTAACTGCATGGGAAATATCATCTGCTTTCTCCATATCCAATAATAATGGGTATTGGGAAGTAAACCAGCCTACTGTTCTGGTTACATCGATATTTTTAGCTATATTTTCCCTTCCATGTCCTTCCATGCTAATCAGAACATGGTTTAGGCCCTTCCATGCTTTAACTGAGACTCCTAATGCAGTAAGTAAAATATCATTGGCCTCTGTGTTATATGCTTTGTTCGTCTCTTTTAAGAAGCGATACGTGTCTTCTTTACTTAGAACAATCTTGCAGTCTCTGCTATCTTTTATTTTTCTTGTTTGTATTTCATTGTCTACCGGTAACTTACATTGTCTTGAAACGATATTTTCCCAATATTTCCTCTGCCATTTTACTTCTTTTGAATTTCCGTACTCTTCCAATGCTTGTGCCCATTGGCGGTATGAACAGGTTTTATCTGAAAACTCAATATCCATTCCATCCTGCAACTGTTTATAACCGGTTTTAAAATCCTCAAGAATAATTCTAAAGGAGACTGCATCCACAACTAAGTGATGTATTGCAATAATAAAATGGTCTCCCTTATTGGTTTTAAACAACCCCAATTTTACCAAAGGCCCCGTTTTAAGGTCGATTCCGGCTTGAATTTTTCCTGCTTCTTTTTCAATTATCTCTTGACAGTTCTCGTTATCATAAATTTCTTTTACATCAATAGAAAATAGATTATCACTGTCACTGTTTCTGATATACTGAACTACTTGTCCTTCTTGTTCAATAAATTTTACGCGAAGTATATCATGGTGCTTTACTATCTTTTCAAAGACTTTTTTCACGATTTCTTCATCAAATCCATGTGGGCTGTATAAAAACATTGCCTGATTGAAATGATGTTGATTTGTAAACTTTTGTTCAAAAAACCATTTTTGAATAGGTGTTAAACTGGTTTCTCCCTCTAAGATTTGTTCAGCCTGATTTGTACCGGCACTTTCATTTACAAAGGCAGCTGCGCCTCTTATGGTAGGATTGCTAAGTAAATCCTTAATTTCCAGTTTCATTTTATATTTATTAAGTCTGGAGGAAACCTGTATTGCCTTGATGGAATCGCCACCGCAATCAAAAAAGCTGTCGTCAATTCCAATCCTTTTAATTCCCAATACTTCCTGCCAGATTTCACATAATTTTTCTTCAACTTGATTTGTTGGAGGCTGATATTCTACTTCGTTGCCTGAACTTGTTGGAAGTGATAGTTCAAGCAAGGCTTTCCGGTCAACCTTTCCATTCTGTGTCAAAGGCATCGTGTCTATTTTTACTATGTAAGAAGGTATCATATAATCAGGCAATTTTTCAGATAACTCCTTTTTAATCTTAGCAGGGTCTAATTCTTGATTACTTGTATAATAAGCAACCAGATACTTATTTTCATTACTATCTTCTTTATCCAAAACAACAACTTCTTTTATTGACTCAATCTTTTGGAACTGTACTTCTATTTCACCAAGTTCAATACGATATCCTCTTATTTTCACCTGTTGATCCATCCTGCCCAGAAATTCTATATTTCCATCAGGCAGCCATCGTGCAAGGTCACCGGTCAGATATAATTTTTCACCTGGCTGATATGGATTATCCACAAACTTTTCTTTCGTTAACTCATCTTGATTCAAGTACCCCTTTGCTAAGCTATCTCCACTTATACAAAGTTGACCCATTACTTTAACAGGAACCAATCGATTCTTTTTATCTAAAATAAAGATTTTTGTATTTGAAACGGGTTTTCCAATTGGAATATTCTCATAATCTTTATCTACACAAAAACTTGTGGCTACAACTGTGTTCTCGGTTGGTCCATAATTATTGATTAGTTGATAATTATTTTGTGTATAGTTCTTGATCTTATCTCCGCCAGTCAATAAAAATCTCAAGCTCTTATTTCTCAGCTTCATAAACTGTTCGCATAATTGTGTCGGTAAGAAACTTATGGTAACTTTGTTTTCCTCAAAATACTCATTCAGTTTTTTAATATCTAATCGTATTTCATCGCTAATAATATGGAGCGATGATCCTTTTATAAGGTAAGGAAATATTTCCCAAACAGATGCATCAAATCCAAACCCTGCATATTTTGTGGCTGTATCATTTGCCTCAACTTGATAGTAACTATTATGCCAGAAACACAGATTAATCAAAGATCTATGGCTTACAATTACTCCTTTCGGATTTCCTGAAGACCCTGAGGTATAAATCACATAAGCTGCATCTTGAGGATGCAATGTATCTTGTGGATTTTGTGCCGTAGCAGAATAAATGGTCTCATCATTCAGATTAAATACAGTACCCTCAAACACTAAGTTCTCCATGTATTTTTCCTGCGTCAACAACGTATGAGTTCTGCTGTCCTCCAACATATATCTTATACGTTCTGTAGGATATGAAGGATCAATTGGCAAATAAGGGCATCCTGATTTTATCGCTGCTATTATAGCAATTATCATTTCCAAGGAATGTTCTGTCATGATTCCTACTATCTCACCTGATTGCAAACCATTTTCTTTTAAACGTAAAGCCACCTGATTCGCCTTTTCATTCAACACTTTATAAGTAAGACTTTTATCTTGAAATACAACTGCAATATCATTTTGAGATTTTTCAACTCTTTCCTCAAATAGTTGTTTGACTGTTTTTTCTTTTGGATATTCCAATGCAGTTTCATTAAATTCATAGATTAACTGTGTTCTTTCTGCTGCCGTCAGAATATCAATATCCTCAAGTTTAGCATTAAAATCTTCAATAATATTAAGGTACAACTGATTGAAATGGTTAAAAATCTGTTCTATACTGCTTTGTTCAAATAAGCCGGAATCATATTCTATATTCACTGATAAAGAATTTTCCATATGAAATATAACTTTTACCGGACAGTATATATTTTCTAATACTTTGACCGAGTGAATCTCTTCCAGCGCAATAATTGTTTTGTAAATATTTTCCTCTGCACCAAAGTTCTTTCCCCATATAAATTCAAAGGGATAGTTTGATTTTTCATATGCTTCATGTATGGTATTTTTAACCTCTATAATCAACTCTTTAAAAGATTTATCCTGTAATACCGTTCTTATAGGAATAAGCTCATTTAAACTCTTTTCTTCTTCACCTTTGTATACGGGCACACCTACTAAAATGTCATCACTGTTTGTATAGCGGTTTAGTATAATTTGCGCACCTGCTAACAGAATAACATAAGCCATATGATACGAATTGTTGCTGACTTTCATAATTGTTTGATAAACTTTATCAGGCATTTTATATTCAGCACGACTAATTTTACAAAAGTTTTCATTTCTAACTGCAAAATCCGGAAGAAATCCGCTCATTTCAGTGCTTCCAGACAATTTTTTCTCCCAATATTCCTGCTCCGCTTCAAATTTGTTGTTTTTTATAATAATATTTCTCGTAATCTTATCCATTTTAAGTACTTCCCCCTATTAGTTTAGAAATTGAAATCCATTTCATTTAAATTATCCTGCTTATGATTCGTTAAATTTTCTCCAACCAAATCAATATCGCCAATGAGTTGTTCCCCACTATTAACCATTGCTTGTATTATTTTACTGTAATGTTTAGTCATTTGATCAATGGTTTCTCTCTTATAGAGTCCGACACAATATTCAACATCAAAATAAAGCATTTCATTCTGTTCCACCCCGTTAAATGTTATATCGAACTTGGATATTTTAAGAGGTACTTCATAGTCCTCGAAAACTAAATTATCTATATTTAGTGAAGTCATCTCAATATTTTGCAGTGCAAACACCGTATCAAATAATGGATTTCTGCCAGCTACTTTTTTTACATCAAGCTTATTAAGAAGCGTCTCGAATTCATAATCCTGATTTTCAAACACATCGATTACCTTTTCTCTTACTTCACCAAGATATTGAATAATGGTTTTTTCCCTTGCCGGGTAATTACGTATTGCAATGGTATTAACAAACATACCAACCATATCCTGTATATCCGGATGATTCCTTCCCGATACAATAGACCCTACAATAATATCTTCCTCACCGGAATACTTATGAAGCAGTATGGTATAGGCTGATAAAAGAATCATATACAGAGTTGACCCGGTTTCTTTTGCCAGAATATTTAGTTTTTCAGTAGTTTCCTTATCTATGGTAAACTGTAATCGGTTACCTTCATATTGTTGTATTGCACCTCTTTCATAATCCAGTGGCAATTCAAAATCAGGTAGTTTACCCTTGAATTCATTTGTCCAGAATTCCTCTTGCTGTTCTTTATCTTGAAGTTTTCCCTTCCACTCTGTAAAATCCTTATATTGAACCCGGTTTTCAGGCAATGATTCCCCTTGATATAGCCCTACCATTTCCCTTAAAATGATATTCATAGATACTCCGTCACATATGATGTGATGCATATCTATCATCATAAAATGTTCATATGGGCTCTTCATTACGAATCTGATACGAATTAATGATTCATCTCTCAACCGAAAAGGTCTTATAAATTCGGAAATAGCAGAATCAATGGTTTCATTTTCTTGAAGTTCCTTCTGGTCAATTACAAGTTCTACTTTATCATGAACTTTTTGAACTATTTCATCCCCTATCATCTCAAACGAGGTTCTAAGTGCCTCATGTCGCTGTACAATTTTTTCAAATATTTTCTTAAATTTGAAATAATCAATTTCTCCGTTAATTTTCATGACAAAGGGCATGTTATATGCAAGGGATTCTTTTTCAATCTCATTTATTGTGAACAACCTCTTTTGTACTGAAGAAACTGGATAGTATTCTCTTTTTTCTATTGACTCTATAGGACAATAAGAGGTTTTTTCACAGTTCCTTATGTATGCCGCTATTTCCTTTACAGTTTTCAGAAGGTATAGCTCCTTAATAGGAATCTCTACGTTGAATTCCTTATATATCCTGGAAAGAAGTACTGTAGCTTTCAAAGAATGTCCACCTATTTCAAAAAAGTTATCGTTAATTCCTATTTTATCAATACCGAGTATTTCCTTCCATATTAATATAATTTTTCCTTCAGTATTGTTTCTGGCATCTTCAAACTTAGAATCCTCTATTGTCTCACCATACTCTGCAAGTAGAGCTTTCCTGTCAATTTTTCCGTTCCGGGTCAATGGCATTTGTGGTAAATAAACAAAGTAGGAAGGAATCATGTAATCCGGTAAATCAACAACCAAATCTTTTTTTATTTCAGTCTTTTCAAGTTCCTGTTGTGAAGTATAATATGCAACAAGATACTTATTCCCGGAACTATCTTCCTTATCGATTACAGCAACCTCATTTATCTGTTCATGTTTAATCAAGCTTGCTTCAATTTCTCCAAGTTCAATACGGAATCCGCGTATTTTTACCTGGTAATCCATTCTTCCTAAAAATTCAAGATTTCCATCAGGTAGCCATCTTGCAAGATCCCCGGTCAGATACATTTTTTCTCCAACGAGGAATGGATTAGGAATAAATTTTTCATTTGTCAGCTTTTCCTGATTCAAGTATCCTTTTGCAAGCCCCACTCCACTAATACAAAGTTGACCGGCTACCCCTTTAGGAACTAACCTGTTCTTTTTGTCCAATACATAAATTTTGAAATTTGATATAGGTTTACCAATAGACAAACTGTTTTGCATTTTTGCACAATCAGTACAAACAGTTGCACATACCGTTGTTTCTGTTGGCCCATACGCATTAATGTATTCTGTTGTTTTACTCCATTTATCAACTATCGCTTCTGAGGTCTCAGATCCGGCGGTTATTAGTTTACGCAGCGAATGAATCTTATCGCTGTCTAAATACGTAACATACGCCGGAGGTAATGTCGCAATTGTTACGTTGTTTTTGTTTATATAGTCTTCCAGCTTACGAAAATCACCAATTGTATCTTTACTTGGAATAGAGAGTGTTCCTCCGATTAAAAGTGCCATGGTAATCTCCCACACCGATGCATCAAATGACAAACTTGCAAATTGTAATATAGTATCCCTTTGTAATATTTTTAAATCCGTTTCAAAATAATCCTTCAAATTCGAAACTCCAACATGGCTGACCATAACTCCTTTTGGTTTTCCGGTAGACCCGGAAGTATATATAACATACGCCGTGTCTTCTGCTTTGCTCCTTCTAACAGATTCAACAAAGTGTTCATTCATAGGAGAGGCATTAATATCTTTGTAATATACAACTTTTCCATCAAATCTCATATTGCATTCAATCTCTGAACAGCAAAGAAGAATATCTGCTTTACTATCATGGAGCATGTATTCGATTCGATGTACGGGATAGGTATGATCAATTGGCAGGTACGCTCCTCCTGCTTTTAATATACCTAAGATTCCGATAATAACTTCAACAGAACGTTCTCCTGTGACAGCCACTATTTTCCCATTTTCAATTCCCATGTTCACCAAAGAACCAGCTACAATATTAGCTTTTTCATTTAATTCTGAATAAGTCAGTTTTTTCTCTTCATCTGCCACCGCTATATGATCAGGATATTTTTTCACTTGTTCTGCAAACAATTCCTGAATGGTTTTATCTTTCATAAACTGGCGGTCCATATTATTGAATTCAATCAGCAGTTCATTCTTTTCCTTTTCTGTAAGAATATCTAATTCTTCCAGTTCCTTTAATGGATTATTAATTATTTTTTCTATTAACTGTTGAAAGTGCCCTGCCATTTCATCAATACAATGTTGATCATATACGCTTTTGTTATAACTAAATTTAATAATCGTTTCTTCTCCAGGACCTATGATGATATTAAAATCATAATTTGCCTGTTCATGGGATTCAATCTTGCTCAAATTCACTCCAAAATGTTCAGCACTCATTTCAATTGGATAATTTTCAAAAACCATTATATGATTTATTAAACTATCATTCAGTGCTGTAAGGGACTGTATTTCTGCCAAAGAGCAATAAGAATATTCATTGGATATCATAAAATCACTGTTAACTTTTTTAAGTAATTCTATAAAATTCATTGCTTTCTCTGCTTTAACTCGAACTGGCAGTGTATTAATAAATAAACCTACCATATTTTCAATACGGTCAATTGCTGCCGGCCGGCCGGATACCACAGAACCAAATGCTATGTCTTCAGAATTATTATATCGTTGCAAAAGAATTGCCCAAACAGAAAGAAAAACTGAATTTAACGTAACCTGATTTTTCTGTGCTATATTTTTAAGTTCCGTTGTTTTATCCTTGTCCAAACTGAACAAATATTCCCCTTTTGCATAACCTTTATCTTTTTTACGTATATGTAATGGTTTTGCAGGCTGGGTATACTCATCCAGATAGTCTTTCCAATGTTTAATTGCAAATTCCTTATCCTGCTTCTCAATCCATTCAATATATTTCTTGTATTCAGTTACAGGTGTATGCTTTATCTCTTGTCCCCGTTCCAAACTGCGATAAACATCAAAAAAGTCTTTTAGTATAATTCCAAGACACCAACCGTCCATAATGATATGATGAAAATTCCATATCATCTTAAATTCACTTTCCCTTGTCTTAATAAAGGAAAGCCTCACTAATTTCTCTTTCGTTATGAAAAAGCCACGCTC
Source organism: Bacillota bacterium (assembly GCA_023412275.1). Taxonomy (GTDB): domain Bacteria; phylum Bacillota; class Clostridia; order Acetivibrionales; family DSM-1351; genus Ruminiclostridium. The sequence goes on along the minus strand of JAEYNY010000088.1, from coordinate 26,251 downwards.
TACTTCTTGTTTTTTAACTTCCTCAAGGTACTTATCTTTTTCTATATCTGTATAGTTGCTGATATCCTCGAAGTAAACCTTGCTTTCCATGTTTTTAAAAACAATTTGAAGTGCGTTCTCTAAATTCTTATAAATAAATAATGTACGAAAAACATCATATTTCTGTGTAAGATAGTTAAAGCTTTCTTGAATCAGATCAGGTTTAAACTCTCCCTCCACACTCATACTCAGCTGTTCAAAATATAGAGCCGGATTCTCATCTTTCAAGAAGTGAAAAAGCAGGCCTTCTTGCATGGGAGTTAATCTATATATACTTTGAATTTCATTTATTGGATATTGTCTTCCTATTTCCTCAAAGTCAGTCAGGCTTATTTTTGATGCTCCCACATCATATGGTGTCAATTCTTTTTCCTTCTTGTTCACACAATGACTAATAACCCCTAAAAGTTCATTCTTATAGATTTTTGCAAATTCTGAAATATTGTCTTCTCTGTATTCTTTACGATCATAGTCAATCTGGAATTTTAATTTACCCCCTATTATGTTTCCATTTATACCGATTTTCCATAAACGTTCATTATCCGGACTGATGCATTCACCTACTCCGAAATCTGATATTTCAACTACATCTTTATCGATGTCTTGTCCAAATTCTCCCAGATAATTAAAAGAAATTTCATTTTCATATACCAATTCTTTATAATCAGCGTCATCTCCAAAATACTTAATTATCTGATATCCTATTCCCTTGTCAGGTATGTTGCGTATGCTTTCCTTTGTCTTTTTAATAATGTAGGATATATCTGAGTTCTTCATATCCAACAGCAACGGGTATTGTGTGGTAAACCATCCTACCGTTCTTGCCACATCTATGTACTTTCCGGCCTTTTCTCTTCCGTGTCCTTCCATATTAACAATTATATTGTTAATTCCGCTCCATTTCTTTAGTGTGAGCCCCAGTGCTGACAATAGAAGATCGTTGGCTTCTGTACTATATGCCTTATGTGCTTCTCGAAGAAACTGCCTTGTTTCTGTTTCCTCTAATACAATTTCAATATTACTACTATCACTTACTTTTCTTGTACTTATTTCATTATCTACAGGCAACGGAGAATATTGTGCCACTATATTCTTCCAATATTGTTTTTCTCCTTGCAGCTCTTTTGAATTTGCGTACTCTTTTATTGCATTGGTCCATTGTCTGTAAGAACAGGTCTTATCAAACAGTTCCACTTTCTTGCCTTCCTGTATTTGCTTATAAGCGTGGACAAAATCCTCCATGATAATACGGAAGGATACTGCATCTACTACTAAGTGATGAATGGCAATTAAAAGATGATCTCCCTTTTCCGTTTGAAACAGACCCAATTTAACCAGAGGGCCTTTTTCCAGGTCAATCTCCTTTTGTATTCTAGTTGCATTCTTTTCAATGATAGCATCAGTATTTTCTTCCGGAGTAATCTTTTGTACTTCATATGTATAAAGTGGTTCTTTTTCCGAATTTCTCATATACTGCTGTACTTTATCTTTATTTTTTGTAAATGTCATTCTTAATGCATCATGATGCTTTATAATTTCGTCAAAAACCCGCTTTACTATATCCTCACTAAACCCATCAGGTTTATATAAAATTACCGCCTGATTCCAATGATTTTCTTTTGCAAATTTCTGTTCAAAAAACCATTCTTGAATTGGTGATAGAGCAACCTCGCCCTCTAAAGCTTCATCCGAAATATTTGTAACCTCTATGGTTTTTACATAGGAGGATACTTCTCTTATTGTTGGATTGCTCAATAAATCCTTTATTTCAAGTTTCAGTTTGTACTTATTTAACCGGGATGCAATCTGAATTGCTTTTATTGAATCACCACCCAAGTCGAAAAAGCTATCATCTATTCCTATTTGTTTTGCACTTAAAACTTCCTTCCAAACTTCGCATAAGTTCTCTTCTATCAGATTTCTAGGTTCTGCATACTCAGTCGTCGCTCCATTACCCATCTCAAATTGCAATTCAAGCAAAGCTTTCCGATCAACCTTACCATTCTGTGTCAGAGGCATCTGCTCTGTCTTAACAAAATAAGATGGTATCATATAGTCCGGAAGTTCTTTTGATAACTGCCTTTTTATATAATCTGCTTCCAATTCTTCTGTACCGGTATAAAAGGCAACCAAATATTTATTGTTATTTCTGTCTTCCTTGTCTAAAACAATTGTCTCATTTATTTGTTCTAATTTAAGTAATTGCTCTTCTATCTCACCTAATTCAATACGAAATCCTCTTATCTTTACTTGGTAATCCTGCCTTCCCAAGAATTGGATTGTCCCGTCAGGCATCCATTTTCCAACGTCTCCGGTCAAATACATTTTCTCTTTTGGTAGAAACGGATGCTCAATAAATTTGCTTTGTGTTAAGTCCGGCTGATTTAAATAACCTTTTGCCAAACCATCTCCGCTGATACATAACTGACCTCTTACCCCTATTGGCACCAATTGATTCTTTCCATCGAGAATATATACTTTTGTATTTGGTATGGGTTTACCTATTGAAATAACATTAGTGTTTTCTTCATTTACCATCCAATATGTAGCACAAACTGTTGTTTCAGTTGGTCCATAAGCGTTAATATATTGGAGTTTTTTACTCCATTTTTTTATGATAGCATCAGTTGTTTCAGAACCTGCTGTAATAAGTATCTTCAAAGAATGAATGTTATCGCACTCCAGATGAGTAGCGTATGTGGGTGGCAATGTTGCAACAGTTATGCTATTGTCATTGATGAATTTTTCCATCTTCCTTAAATCGTTAATAGTATCTTTCTTTGGAATACACAATGTACCTCCGGTTAAAAGGGCCATCATGATTTCCCATACTGATGCATCAAAAGAAATACTTGCGAACTGCAAAATACTATCATCTTTAGCAATGTTTAAATCATTTTCAAAGTAGCTTTTTAGATTCGCTACCCCAATATGACTTACCATTACTCCTTTTGGCTTACCGGTGGAGCCTGAAGTATAAATAACATATGCTAAGTCGTCAGGAGTACTTCTTCCAGTCAAACTGGAAGTTTCACCAAAAGCAGTTTCCCTCAGCATTTCGTCAATCATCAGAATTTCGCCTTTAAATTCAGGGGTATATTCCAGTTTGGAAGAACACAACAAAATTGCAGTTTTACTGTCATCGAGCATATATTCAACACGGCCCTTAGGATAATTATCAGCAATTGGCAGATATGCTCCTCCAGCCTTCAAAATCCCAATAATCCCAATTAACATTGATGCAGAACGTTCACCAGTAACAGCAACTAAAGTACCGGCTGTTACCCCTTTTTTCAATAATATTTGTGCAACTTGATTGGCTTGGGCATTTAAATGACTATAAGTCAGTTTCTTCTCCTCATCAAAAACTGCAATTTTATCAGGTAGTTCTTTTACTTGTTCCTCAAACATTTCTTGTATTGTTTTTGCTTTATTATATTCTCTGTCAGTATTACAGAAATCCTCAAGTAATGCCTTTTTTTCTTGGGTGGAAAGGATATTTAATTTGTCTATGCTCTCACCTGGATTATTAAGTATACTTACAATTAACTCCTGTAAGTGACCCATCAACCTTTTGATGGTATCTCGGGCAAATAGTTTAGCACAATATTCTATCTGAAAATTAATCTTATTGTTTTCTTCAGTTGCAATAAGCGTTAAGTCAAATTTTGAAAACTTAAACCGCTTACTATATTTTTTGAAAACAAGCTCATCTATTTTTATGGAAGTATTTGCCACATCTTCAAATACAAACATTGTATCAAAAAGAGGATTTCTGCTCATGTCTCTCTTAAATGGCAATTTATCGATTAAATCTTCCAATTGATAGTCCTGATTATCAAAAGCTTGCAAGGTAGTCTGTTTCATTTCTTCAAGGTATTGTAAAAATGTCTTTTCCCCTTTAGGATAGCTTCTGATTGCAAGGGTATTTACAAACATTCCGATTATATCCTGTAAATCTGCGTGTGTTCTACCTGAAACAGGAGTACCTACTACAATATCTTCCTGAGAGGTATATTTGTACATCAATATGTTATATACGGAAAATAACATCATATATAATGTAGTATTAGTTTTTGCAGTAAGTTCCTTTAACTTCTCCGTAATTTCCTGACTCAGCTCAAAATCGATTCTGTCACCCTCAAAGGATTGCATAAGAGGTCTTTTATAGTCCATTGGCAATTCCAGTATAGGAACAGGTTCAGAAAAAACTTTTCTCCAATAGTCTTCCTGTTTCTTAAAAAGACCTTTTTTAATGCTTTCATTTTGCCATACAGAATAATCCCTGTATTGTAGTCTTAATGGCTTCAAGGTCCTTCCCTCATAGAGGTCCTTTAGTTCCGACAACATGATATCAACTGACATTCCATCTGCTACAATATGATGAACATCAATAACAATTATGTGGTGATTTTCGTTCTTCTGTATAACAGTCACTCTTATTAGGGGAGCAGAACATAAATCAAAAGGTTGAATAGCGTCATCAATCAATTTTTCCTCACTATCTCCCACTTTCATTTCAATAAAATTAATCTTTATTGCTGAATCTTCATTTATTTTCTGTACAACCTGATCATCTTCAATTTCAAAGTATGTTCTTAAAGACTCGTGTCTTTCTACTATTGTTTGAAATGCATTTTGAAGTCTGCTTTTATCCAGGTACCCTTCTATCTCCATAATTAAAGGTATATTATAAACCGTACCGGTTCCATCCAATTGACATACAGCAAATAATCTTTTTTGGATTGAGGACGAAATATAGTATTCCTGTTTGTCCAATGCCTGAATATCAGTAAATTCGGCTTCCTCATCCTGATTAAATTCGTCCATTTCCTGAACCAATTCATCTAAACTATATCCCAGTTCTTCCTCCAATTCTTTTCTTTGTTCATCTGTCAACTTTTGTATCCTACTTAATAGATCCTTGTCCATTTGTTAACCTCTTTCTATAGTAAAATTTCAATGTCATATTCCTAAATCGATTAACTTTTTCATTAACATTTCCTTTTTTCTCTTTCGTTCCAAGGCTGAATGTATCAATTCAGATATTTCTTGAATAGTTTGCTTTTGGAAAAAATCTTCGATTTTCAATTTTATATTTATTTCTTTGAATATTCTATTTACCAGCATTGTTGTTTTTAATGAATTTCCCCCATGTTCGAAATAATTGTTGTTAATTCCGAATTGGTGTATCCCAAGAACTTTTTTGTAAATACTTACCAACTTTTCTTCTAGTTGATTTCTTGGTTCTACATAATCCATCTCTATGTCTGCTTCAATCTTTGGCAAAGCTGACTTGTCCAATTTTCCATTGGCGGTAATTGGAATTTTATCTAAAATTACGATTCTTGAAGGTACTTTGTATATTGGTAGTTGCTGCAATAAGTATTCTCGTATTTCTGATACCGTAATGTCCTGTTTTCCTGTCACATAAGCTACAAGGAATTTATTATCAGATTTATCCTCATTAACAACAACAACCGCTTCATTTATACCATCATACCTTGTTAGTAACGTTTCAATTTCCTTTATTTCAATTCTGAATCCACGTATCTTTACTTGATCATCTGCTCTTCCCAGATATTCAATTGCTCCATCTTCCAACCATCGTGCAATATCTCCGGAGCGGTACATGATGTCACCTTTTAAATACGGATTTTCAATGAATTTCTCTTTTGTTAATTCTTCTTTGTTTAAATATCCCATAGCAACTCCATCGCCGCCAATGTACAGTTCACCGGGTACTCCAATTGGCTGTATTTTTAAGTTACTATCTAAAATATGGATGCTTGTATTGGATAACGGATACCCAATGGGGATAGACATCATATCAGAATCAATACGGTCAATGGGATATGCAGTTGCAAAAACAGTAGTTTCAGTAGGTCCATAACCGTTAATTAATTTGCCTTCGCCCAATAGTGTAAGGGCTTTTCTCACATGTTCTACAGAAGCAGCTTCCCCTCCGATAACTATTTTCCGTATATCTTTAAAAATTTGTAAATCAATATCAACAATCATGTTAAATAGCTGTGTTGTTATGAAGAATACAGATACTTTTTCTTTTCTTATAGTAGATGAAAGCTCATTTAATTCCAGTACATTTTCAATCAATACTAATTTTGCGCCATTTAATAAGGCTCCAAATATATTAAAGGTTGATCCGTCAAAGGAATAGTTGGAAGTCTGAAGTACGCTATCCTTTTCACACAACTCAATATAATTTGTATTTTTGACAACTCTTATGATATTAGAATGATTTGTCCGTATTCCTTTTGCATCTCCAGTTGTTCCGGAAGTATACATAATATATGCACAGTTTTTTGCACTATACTTATTTTTTATTACACTTGTACTATTATCCGATTTTTTTACATCTTCAATATAAAGTAACTCCACCCCAAAATTTTCACTCTTGATAACTTCTTTTGCCGTAACCAAAATATTAACATTACAGTCCTTCAGCATGTAGTGTATACGACTTAGTGGCATCTTGGAATCGATAGGCAAATATGCTGCCCCTGATTTAAGTATGCCTAAGATACTCACTACCATTTCAACACAACTGTTTAATAAAATGGCTATAATGTCTCCTTCTTTTACCCCTTGATTGATTAAATGCCTTGACAATTCTTCTGCCCGTTCATTTAATTCCTTATAAGTCAAGCTTTGATCTTTATAAACAACTGCTGTTTCTTGCGGCTGCCTTTTTGCATATTCTTCAAATATTTCAGGAATTGTTTTCTCTTTTCCATAATCAGTAACATTATCATTGAATTCAAACAGCAATTTATCCATTTCTGCTTTAGTTAAGATATCAATATCCAGTATCCTTTCATGGATGTTACTGAAAATAGCACTCATTATATTCTGAATATGACCTTCCAGCCTACTCAACATCTTTCTATCATATAAGCCGGGATTATATTTAATCTTTATTTCCAACGAATCTCCGGTCTCAACAATTACATTCAGGTCATAATTTGTTTGCTCTACAGCTTCTATACTGTTTTTTTCGTAGCTGATTCCTTTTTCTCCGGGGTTTTCATAATAATCCACCGGATAATTTTCAAAAGCGATAATATGATTAAATAAACCTCTTTGTAATTTTAATGCTCCTTGTATTTCATCCAATGAATAATATGCATATTTCGTTGACTCAATTGACATTTCCTGGATTTTTCTTACATAATTCAAGAATGTCATGCTCCCCTCTGCCTTTATTCTCATTGGAATAGTATTTATAAATAAACCTACCATCTCTTCTATTCCATCAATTTCAGCTTGTCTGCCGGATACAACGGTACCAAATACTACATCATCCGTATTGTTGTATCTTCTCAGCAATATGGACCATATTCCTTGGAAAACACTATTTAGTGTCAATCCATATTGGTTTGACAATTCTTTTAATTTCTTTGTTTGACTTTCATCCACATTAATTACAAAATCTTCGCAAGTTTGCTCTTCAGAATTACTCTTTTCAGGCATAGACGGTATTCCAACATAGTTTTCATAATCCTGCAAATAATCCATCCAATATTGTTCGGCTTGCTCTTTATCTTGCTGTTCAAGCCAATCCAAGTAGTCACCAAAGTCCATATTTTCTTCAGTACGTAGCATGATATCGTTGGCAAGATCATTATAAATATTCTTCCACTCTTTCAGAATAATCCCCAGACTCCAACCATCCAGTATAATGTGATGGAAACTGAAAATAGCTTTATATGCTGACTCTGAAACTCTTATAATCCCAATACGAATCAAAGTATCCTTTGTAAAATCAAATCCTTTTTCCTGATCCTTTTCCTTAAATTCTTTTATGAATTTATTTTGTACTTCAAGAGATTCATCTTTCTTATCGTAATATTTAATTTCAACATTTCTTTCTTTCAATATAACCTGTACGCTAGTGTCAATCTTGTCATAAAAAATGCTGGTTCTTAACACATCATATTTTTGTACTAACAGCCCAAAACTCTTTTCTAATAAGGATTGATCAATTTTACCAAGAATATTTATACTGATTTGTTCAAAATAATCCTTTGTTTTTTCATTTTTCAAACAATGAATCAGCATTCCGGATTGCAACGGTGTCAAACAATAAATCTTCTGAATGTTTTCCATCGTATATTCCTTGCAAATATTATCAAAGTCGTTTAATCCGAGTTTTACCCTTCCAACATCATAGGGGGTAATCTCTTCATTTCTCTGTCTAACACAATAATCAATAACTTCTTTTAGCTTATTCATAAATATACCGGCAAAATTATTGATGTTATCATACAAAAATTCATTTTTGTCATATCCAATCTGGAATTTAAGACATCCGTCTATCACAAGACTGTTTACGCTTAATTTACTTATATTTCGGTTCTCCATACTTATTGAATCAGCATGCATAAACTGTTCAATTTTAAAACCATCTTGTGCTCTGTCCTGACCGAATTGACCCAGATAGTTAAAGGAAATCTCTGCATCATAGTCTAAATTTCTGCTGTTTTCTTCATTTTGCATGTATCTTAACAATTGAAACCCAAATCCCTTGAACGGAATTTGTCTCAATGATTCTTTTACAGATTTTATAGTATAGGACAAGTCCTCTATATTTGATAAATAAATACATATTGGGTATTGAGAAGTAAACCATCCCACTGTCCGCGAAATATCAATATTCTTTACTGCATCTTCCCTTCCGTGTCCTTCCATGTTAATTACGACGGAGTTCATTCCTTGCCACTCTTTTACGGCCAAGCCGAGAGTTACCAACAAAAGGTCATTTATTTCCGTATGGAAAGCCCTATTTGAATTTTTGAGTAATTGTTGTGTATCAAATTGTGATAACTCTGTACTAATATTTTCTATATTTCCAATCTTTCTATCCTTAATAACAAAATCAGCGGCAAGAGGTTTTTGATTTCTGACAATTCCCTCCCAATATTCTCTCTGAGCCAATACTTCTTTTGTTTTGGCATATTCCTTTAATTTTTTAGCCCATTCTTTATAAGAATTCGTTTTACCGGCAAAAGATATTTCCTGTTTGTTTACTCCCTGTAGATATCCGTTTGAAATATCTTCAATTAATATTCTCCAGGAGATACCGTCGATAACCAGATGGTGTATAGCAATAAAAAGGTAGTCTCCGGCACTTGCTTTAAACAAAATTATACGAACAAGGGGCCCTTTCGCTAAATTCATTCCACTCTGAATATGCTTGCTCTCTTCCTCAATTGCTTTGCTCTCATCTTCTACACCGACTAAATTACAAACCTTCAGAGAGTATAAATCACCCTCATTTAAATCCCGGATATACTGATTTACTTGGTCTCCGTCAATTTGATAACACATTCTGAGTGCATCGTGATGTTCCAACAACTTTTTGAACAAATCATGTAATATATTTTCTTCAAGACGCTCCTTGCAAAACAACGTAACGCTCTGGTTAAAATGATGCGGTTCAGTAAATTTCTGTTCAAAAAACCACTTTTGAATGGGCGTTTTATTAACTTCTCCGGTAATAATATCCTGAGATAAGTTTTCTTTCTCGATTACTTTTATGTACCCTTTTAGCTTACGGATTTTAGTTTTTTGTAACAAATCTTTTACTTCAAGTCTTAATCCATATTTTTGCAATCTGGAAATTATCTGGATTGCTTTAATTGAGTCTCCTCCTAAATAGAAGAAATCATCTTCTATTCCGACTTTATCTACACCCAACACTTCTTGCCATACATTTACTAATATTTTTTCCTGTTCATCTCTTGGCTCCACATAATCAGCATTTCCTGAAAATTCTGGTTCATACTCTGACAATGCATGGCGATCTACTTTTCCATTTGCATTTATTATAATTTCCGGCAGGCAAATAAAATCAAGGGGTATCATATAAGCCGGTAAACTACTTCCTAGTATATCCCTTATTTCTTCTTTCCCTATATCCCTATCAGCTGTATAGAATGCAAGCAAATATTTATTACCTTCTTTGTCTTCTTTATCTATAACAACTGCTTCTTTTATCCCTTCAATTTGAGTAATATGCGTTTCAATCTCACCTAATTCAATTCGATATCCCCTAATCTTAACCTGTTTATCGATTCTGCCTAAGAAAAGTAATGTTCCGTCCGAAGACCATTTTCCCAAATCGCCGGTTCGATACATTCTTTGTCCCACTATTATTGGATTTGTAACAAATTTATCTTTCGTAAGACTCTCTCGGTTTAAGTACCCTTTTGCAAGACTATCCCCAGATATGCATATTTCACCTTGTACGCCTACTGGTACAACATTATTATCTTTGTCAAAAATATAAACCTGTGTATTTGTTATAGGCTTTCCAATAGGTATATTTGTAGATAATTCATTTACTTCATATGTAGTTGTAACTACCGTATTTTCTGTAGGGCCATAATTATTTATTAATTTATAGTTTCCATTTACTCTGAATTCTTTTAACTTATCTCCACCAGTCAAAAGATAACGAAGAGATTCATTTTTTAGCTTCATGAATTGTTCACATAGTTGAGTCGGTAAGAAGCTTATGGTAATATTATTTGCTTCAAAGTATTCATTCAGGCTCTCCATATTCAGCTTGAGATCATCTTTTAATATGTGGAGGGTTGCACCCTTAATAATATATGGGAATATCTCCCACACAGATGCATCAAAACCAAACCCGGCATATTTTGTACTATTATCCTGATGAGTTACATCAAAGTTTTTATTATGCCAATGGCACAGATTCACCAGTGCCTTATGCTCAACCATTACTCCTTTTGGCTTGCCTGTAGAACCAGATGTATAAATAATGTAAGCTAAATCAGTTTGTTTGCAATCTGCAGTCAGGTTATTTACAGGTAAGTTTTGCCAGTCATGGCTTTCCAGGTCATAAATATCACCTTTATATTCCAATCCATTTGTTAATCTTTTTTGTGTTAATAATATGTCTGCACCGCTATCTTCCAAAATAAACTCAATTCTCTCCTGAGGATATTGAGGGTCAATTGGCAGATATGCTGCTCCCGACTTAATTATTCCTAGTATTCCAATTATCATTTCTAAAGATGGTTCTGCCATAATAGCAATAATCGGTTTTTCTTTATTAAACTTACTAATTAAGTACTTTGCCAATTGATTGGATTCTTGATTAAGTTCTGAATATGTCATTGTTGCACCGGAATATACTATCGCTATTTTATCCGGCGTTTTTTCTGCTTGTGTTTCAAACAATTCTTTGATGGTTTTGTCTTTTTCTACATAATCTGAAGTATTATTAAATGTATATAATACTTTATTTATTTCTTCATTTGACATCAAATTAATTGTTTTAAGCGGAATATCAGAATTCATGGCTACTGACTGTAATAAATTTTTCAAATGCTCAGCCATTCTTTCAATTGTTTCTTTTTTAAATAATTTGGTACAGTATTCTAATTTCACCTTCAGACATCCATCTACTTCTTGCACACTTATTGTAATGTCAAACTTAGCAATATCAGGAATATTATCTGAATTGATAAACTTTGCATTATCAACTTCCAATGCCGTAATTCCGGTATTTTGAAAATCGAACATTGTATCGAAGACGGGATTTCTACCCATATCACGTCGAATGTTCAAATCTTTTATTATATCGTCAAATTGATAACTCTGATTGTCGTATGCATTTAAAAATACCTCTTTTACTTCTTTTAAATAAGATGCAAAAGATTTATCACCCATCGGATAGCTTCTGATAGGTACTGTGTTTACAAACATACCAACAATCTTCTGTAAATCAGAGTGGTTTCTTCCTGCAAAGACTGTTCCAACGATAACGTCTTCCTCATTTGTGTATTTGTACAATAAAGCTTTATAGGCGGATAATAATACCACGTATAAGGTTGAGTCTGTCTTTCTTGCCAGTTGGTTCAACATATTTGTTATATCTTCGCTAATGTAAGTAACTACATGATCCCCTTCATAGCTTTGGTACAAAGGCCTGTCATAATCGTAAGGCAGATTAAGCACAGGAAGTTCACATTTTAGATTTTCCATCCAGTATTCTTTTTGCTTTACTATATTATCCTGCATCCTTACTTTATTCTGCCATGCAGCATAGTCTTTATATTGTACTGTTATTGGATCAAGTTCTTCTTTCTCATACACTTTCATGATTTCTTTAAACAAAATATCCATGGAGGTACCATCTGTAATAATGTGATGGCTATCAATCAATAAAAGATATCTTCTTCCCGAATAGATTAACCTTGCCCGAATCAGTGGTGCTGTATTTAAGTCAAATGGCTTCACAAATTCTTTTGCCTTAAAGGATTCTTCTATAGGTTCCTCTATTTCAAAATACTCCAGTGTGAACTTTATATTCTGATGGACTTTTTGAACCAGTTCTCCATCCATCATATGAAATGAAGTTCTTAATGACTCATGACGATCCACCATTTTTTGAAATGCATCTTCCAATTTATCTTTGTTAATTTTTCCTTCTGTAACCATCATAAACGGTACATTATAATTTATCTCTGACTGTTCCAGGTTCCAAATAGAATATAATCTCTTTTGTGCAGAAGAAGTTATATAATATTCACTATCATCAATATGAGTTATTGATAACTGTTCGCAATTATCTGCATTGTCGATGAATTGCGCCATTTCTTTTAATGTTGGAGCTTCAAAAATCTGACGAATGGATATTTCACATTTAAATTCCCTTTGAATAAAATGAACTAATATTGTTGCTTTTAAAGAATGTCCACCTAATTCAAAAAAATTGCTGTTGGGTCCTATCTTTTGTTTGTCCAGTAGTTCCATCCAAATACTGGCTAATTTTATTTCAGTTTCACTTGACAAGGCTAAATCTTCTTCTGTATCATTCATACCACCTTCAATTTCCGCTAAAGCTTTTCTGTCAATCTTACCGTTTGATGTAAGTGGTATTGTCTCCAGCTGTATAAAGCAGGACGGTATCATATATTCTGGTAGCTTTTTCAATAGATAATCTTTTATCTCGCGGCCTGATATTTGCTGCTTGGCTGTATAATAAAGATTAAGATATTTTGTTCCCTGATTATCTGTTTTATCTATAACAACTACTTCTTTTATTAATTCATTTTGCAAGACTTGATTCTCAATTTCTTCAAGTTCAATTCGATAACCCCTAATCTTAACCTGATGATCTATTCTTCCTAAAAATTCAATGTTACCATCCGGCATCATTCGTCCCATATCACCAGTTTTATAAATCTTATCTCCATTTATACCAGAAATCATATTTTCTATAAAGGAGCCATTTGTCTTAACTTCATCATTTATATATCCTCTGGCAACGCCAACTCCTCCAATATATAATTCGCCTGCTTGTCCCACAGGAACCGGTTTTCGCTCATTATCAAGAATATAAAACTGATTATTATCCAAAGGTTTTCCATACGGTATACTATGAGTATACTTTTGCAACGGATCAATGACATAGAAAATAGACCATACCGTTCCCTCAGTAGCACCGCCTAAGCTAACGATTTTAGTATTTGGAAAGTAAGGTGTCATTCTGGACGGAAGCTTAACAGGTATCCAGTCTCCACTCATAAATACAAGTCTGAGATCAGGATATTCACAGCTTTCTCCACTTAATTCATGATCACTGACCAAATGGTTCATTGTTGATGGAACAGAATCCCAAAAAGTAATTTTTTCCTCTTTCAAAAGTTTTTTCAATTCTTTAGGGTCCTGTACCTGCTCTTTCTCGGCAATTACTACCTTACCTCCGGCTGCAAGAATTCCAAATATATCATACACAGAAAGGTCAAAACACATGGATGTAATAAATAATAAGGTGTCCTTTTCTGTTACCTGAAATCTTTTATTGATGCTGGTAATCAGATTTACAGCAGAATGATGTTCAATCATTACCCCTTTTGGTAACCCTGTTGAACCGGACGTGTAGATAATATAGGCTAAACTTTTGGAATCTCCATCAAGATTTAAATTATCCGTATTATATTTACGTATTTCCTTCTTGTCAATTCGTATTATATTTTGAAAATCTATTTCATTATCCTGTCCAACCAACACTACCGATAATCCAGAATTTTCTATTATATATTTTATTCGATATTCCGGATAGCTTGGATCAATTGGTACATAAGCTCCTCCTGATTTTAAAATAGCCAACATCCCAACTATCATTTCAAAAGACCGATCACAGATAATCCCTACCGTATCTCCCGGTTTAACATGATGATCTACCAAACTTCTTGCTAAGGCATTTGATTGTTCATTCAACTCTTTATAAGTCATAGTTTTTCTTTTATATACCAAAGCAATATTGCCAGGTGTTCTTTCTACCTGCTCTTCAAACAATTGATACATCATCTTCCAGCTCTGATAATCAACATTCGTATTATTATAATCAAATAATAATTTCTGATCCCCCTTTGAAAGTCCTTGAAAGAATGTTTTCTCATCATTTCCCTTAATTACCATGTTTTTTTATCATTCCTTTCGATTCACTAAACAGCATAAAATAGTTGTGTAAAAATACGTTTGTACCCACTCTGCTTTATATTGGTCCTATACCAACTTTTAAAAATCAAAATGAAATTCCACCTATTTTATTTTGGATTAGAATTTGACATAGAAACCTCTATAGTCTGATGATTTGACATATCTGTGACCATCCTTTTTTCAAATGCACCTGTCAACAGGCGCAAGCTACATTTTTTGTTTTATTCATACTCATAAATAAATATCTTATTTAATTATTCTACCGAATTGTATTAGATATTTCATTTATTGACATTATTGGCATTAACATGTAGTATTATTGTGCCAACAAAAGTCAAGAACCATCATTATTACCATAATTGTATACTTTTAGGAGATATTTTTCAACATTAATTGCTAAATTTTACAATCTTTTTATTTTTTTTGTTTTATAAGCATATAAGGAGAATTGTTCCAGTTACTTTGAACAAAGTTTTCATGACGAATAAAAAGAAATGCTCATTTTGTAAACAAATTTACATAAAAAACAAGTACAGTCAATAACCTGTACTTGTTTTTTTATATTTTATCTGCTTCCTTCAAACATTTTAAGCAGTCGTATATAATGATTTGCTTCACGTATTACATGATCGCCAAGCAGTGGAATTATGATTGATCTTATTTTACATGATAGAATTCCCTGTGTGCCTTGTGTCTTAAAATCTCTAAACTCCTCCGTTGTCTTTAAGCTTTCGTCAGTTACTTTAGCCAATGGTGCTGTAGTATCAATTGCGGCTTTAGCTTCTGCTGTCAATTGATCAAACTCATTTCCAAAATTATTAGCTTGATTAATTAAATTATTTTCTGTCGGGTCAAGAAGTCCCCTTATAAACTTAGCATGTTCTGCCATTTGCCGGTTCCAGAAGAATTCCTGTTGATAAGCTTCTCTTGCCAGATTTATCTCTTCCCTGTTTTGAAGTCTTCTAAGCTGCAGGAGATATAATTCCGCCTCACGAGTTATGTGTATTATCAACAAAGGGTAATTAAATGTGAACATTTTACAGTTGAAAACATTATCTAAAATATTTGTTTTAAACTTTATTAACGCAGCAGTTGCATTTATTGCCCGTTGGTTAATGGCAAATACACGTCGTTCAAGAATAGGGCTGGCTGTTATGATTCCACCCCCCATTAATCCTGCTTCTGCCTGTGTCAGTTGAGTTGGTATCTGTACTCCGGTTAAATATTTGGTTGCCTGTTCAGCTTTAATAGTAAAGGGTGTTATTACTTCACCGGATTGTAAAACGCCTGGATTAACAACGCCGTTGGAAAGTGAAATAACATCTGCTAGAATTTTATCAAATTCCATGCGAAAATTATCAGCCTCTTGGATAAAACTAGTGTCCCTTGGTGTAAACGCCGCTTCAAGGAAAAATGAGTGTTCTTTCATAATCCTTGCAAAAAACAAATGTAAACCCAGTGACTGTTTTATAAATTCAATACTTGACAGCATATTAATACCTCATATAGCTGGTTAATTTATATTAACATTTTATGTAAACCTACATGAAATGTTACAGGGTATCACAAATTTATTTTATTTAGAGGTTGCAATACAACTTTTAAAAATTAGGTTGCTTTTCATTTTAAAGCATTGTATTGTGAAAAAGGACCGGTCACAATGTAAGGAAAGAGGATAAAATAAAATGAATATAAATATTGAAACTATCCCTTCATGCTCTATTGCTTATATACGACAAGTAGGAGCTTATGGTGCGGAAAATATCCTGACTATGGAGAAATTAAAGCACTGGTCGGTAGCTAACAACCTAATGAATAGTAAATCTGTGATTTTCGGTATTGCACATGATAATCCGCAAACAACACCGCCTGAAAATTGTCGTTATGATGCTTGTATTCTACTGGTAGATAAAACCTTTCCTGCAGATGGCAATGTAGTAAAGCATGGTGAACTTAGCGGAGGAAAGTATGCGGTGTTTATAGTAAAACACACAGCTCAAGCCATAGAACAGGCTTGGGTAGATATCTTCCCTGCACTATCCGTAAATGGCCTTTTTTATGATTCTACACGACCAATATTGGAGCGCTATGCGGCTGAAAAGGTTCAACAGCATCTTTGTGAAATCTGTGTTCCAATTTGTTGATTATAGCTTCAGAGTATGGTTTTACTATTTTATTTATGTTAAAATATGTAAAACAAGAATTTAACGAAAACCCAAATTATAAAAGGAGAATAAAAATGCAACTCTGTATTGTTGCTGCTCCGTGCAAAGACTGAACCGGACGAATCTGCACGGAGCGGATTGAGTTCGTCCGTTCGGCTTTGCACTTTCATTTAAATTGTTTAGATTTTATTTGAAGAGGAGCAAAGTCATGATTAAAAATTTAAAAACGAACATCAGGGAACTTCATACTTTCCTATTGTTATGGATTACTCAGTCATTTTCGGCACTGGGTAGTGCAATGACCAACTTTGCACTGGTGATTTGGTCTTATCAGCAACAAGGGTCTGCACTTACCACTTCATTATTGGCCATCTGTTCCTATGCACCATATGTTCTTCTGAGTATCTTCGCAGGTGCACTTAGTGACCGTTGGAACAAGAAGACCACGATGCTGATAAGTGACAGCTTTGCGGCACTTTGTACTATTTCTGTACTAATTCTGCTGACAACCGGTAAACTGCAGATTTGGCATCTTTACCTGATCAACACCTTGAATGGATTGATGAATACAGTACAGCAACCGGCATCAGAGGTAACCATTAGCCTGTTGACTCCGAAAAAGCACTATCAGAAGGTCAGCGGGATGCGATCCTTCTCTAATTCGCTGGTTACAATACTAACACCTGTACTTGCTACAGCAATGCTTTCTTTTACAAGCATTAAGTTCGTCATCCTATTTGATTTGATTACATATGTCACAGCGTTTGTGTCGCTACTATTCTTTATCAAAATACCTCAAGTCATCGAACAGAGTATTGGTGCCAGCGAAACTGTATTGCAGTCTGCGAAAAGTGGCTTTCGGTATCTCAAGGACAATCGGGGAATTCTGGATTTGATCCTATTTTTAGCGGTAATCAATTTTACTGCCTCAATCTTCAATGCCGCATTGCCTGCAATGATGCTCTCACGCGCTGGTGGCGGAGAGGTAGCCCTTGGCATGGTTAATACCGTAACAGGAATAGCAACGATGTTTGGAAGCATTTTGGTTTCTATACTACCACCTCCAAAAAGTCGGGTTAGAGTTATTTGTAATTCCTTGCTTTTTTCCATGAGTACAGAGAATTTTATTCTTGCTTTCGGCAGGAGTACGTGGGTGTGGTGTTTTGGTGCAATCTTAGGCTGGATATTCATTCCTGTTATGGGAGCCAATATGGATGTGCTTTTCCGGTCAAAAATACCTATTGAGATGCAGGGACGTGTCTATTCAGTGAGGAACACATTACAGTTTTTCACCATTCCTTTAGGTTATCTGTGCGGCGGTTTTTTTGTTGACAGAGTGTTTGAGCCATTTATGGCAAAACAATCCTTGAGTAGCCTGTGGGTTACATTGTTCGGGGCAGGAAAAGGTTCCGGGGCAGCTTTGTTATTTTTTGTAATAGGACTTTTTGGCTCATTATCTTGTCTGCCATTTCGTGGGGACAGAAACATTTGGAAATTAGAAGAATAGTGGAGCTAGAAACAAAAAATAAAGGAGTGTCACAAAACTACTTAAAAAGTAGCTAGTGATACTCCTTCCCTATATTTGACCCCGGTCAATTATATAGATTGTACCCAGAGTCCATGCTGACTACAATAGCCATAAATTTTTCCGTTTCGCTGCCCTGCAAGAATATTGATATCAGCACTTTGCTCCGGATAAAGTCGCTTTAATAAAACAATATCTGTTCCCACATAAGCAATAAATCTGATAAAATGTGATTTGTTCATTTCATGTTCTATAGATATATAATTGTAAATATCTATTTCCTCAATGGTCATCCGATGATGCTCCAAATGTTCCATTGGCTCTAGCGGTACCAGTTTCCTACCGCAGCAGGAAATCGAGGCTTTACTTGAACTGGTGAGAACATTACCGCAAGTAGGACAAACATAGAAACGTATCTTTTTGATATTTCCACTATCAGGTCTGTTGGGGTCAAGTTCACCCTCCAACATCTTTTGAATATCCGCCCCTAAAATTCCTGACAAATCTGCCAAAAGTGAAACATCCGGACATCCAAAGCCACGTTCCCATTTTGAAACAGTTTTATTGGTTATGTTTAACGCATCGACAACATTTTTTTGTGTCAGTCCTTGCTCTTTTCTCAAGTTTAATATCAACTTTCCTATTTTTGAAGAGTCCATCCTTCACTCCCTCCCCTCAACTGAACATCAACTACATTATTAAAGCCTCTTTGCCCCTTCAATCTTACTAATATAGCTATTACACATTTCTTCCAACTCATTGGTATAATCTTCTTTTTCATTATCCTTTTCATCATAAGATAAAACTTCCAACACTCCAATTTTAAATGCAGAATTTCCATGTAGATTCCATAACTTTTGCAATTCTGAGTTGCGATGCATATTTGAATCAAGCTTAAAACGATTACTATTGATATATGCTTTTGTATCCTGAGAATGTCCTATAAAGCTTTCCTTTACAGGGACACATTGAAATGAGACAATCCCCATTTCGGTTTTCCTATGTTTATATTCCAATAAAAGCTGTTTTCTTCGATCCATTTTTGCCACCTCTCAATCATCATAGTCCAATTGTCCCGGATAGACAATCCACGTTCCGTAGACTATTCATTATGACAGTAAGCAACAGACAACTGTTTACGCAAAATGTAATATAATGTCCGAAACCGATTGTTCTGGAGACTGTTCCGAGGTATCTAGCCAAAATCCCTTTCTAGAAGTATCCCTCATGAAATCCTCATACAAAGCTTCTACCGTAAAGCCGGTATACCCAACCTTTCCCCGTAACTTTTCACGTTTTTCTACAGTTTTCACATTTGGACAAAGAACTATTATTTGAACAGGATAATGTGATTAAATATATTGCTCTTTCCAAAGTAAAGTACCTCCATTGATAAATTTTAAAGGATTTCTACATACCCTTCTAATCCGTTCACTCGTATTCTTTCTCCATCTTTTATCAATCTGGTAGCATTTTCTACCCCGATAACTGCCGGTAAACCATATTCACGTGCTATAACTGCTCCATGAGTCATCATTCCGCCAACTTCGGTTACCAGACCTTTTATGGATACAAACAGAGGTGTCCAGCTTGGGTCAGTAAAGGCTGTAACTAATATATCTCCTTCTTCTAAATCAGCATTTTTCATATCTAATATAACACGTGCACGTCCTTCTATTACTCCTGAAGAAACAGGCAACCCTACTATAGCACCAGTTGGTAGATTTTCGCGTTTATACTTACCGACAACGATTTCTCCATCAGATGTAATAACACGAGGAGGTGTTAATTTTTCAAATAATTTATACTCTTCCTTACGTTTATTGATAAGCTGATAATCCACTTTGTCGGAGCGTACGGCTTCATGAAGTTCTTCAAAAGTCAGATAGTATATATCTTCTTTTTCATTAATAATATTGGCTTGAACCAGTTTTTCAGTTTCTTTCAGTATTGCCTGCTTATATATAAAGTAACGACTGACAATGCTGTATTTTGGGTATTCCCTATATCCGGCTGAATTTCGGAGTAGGTCAATCATTCTCTTTGTCTCTTGGGCTTTTTGCTTACCGTCCGGCAAAAGCTGTAACCGTTCCAATAGCTCTTGCTCTTTTTGTAAAGCTTCCTGTCTTCCTTGCTCAAATTTTTTACTTGCTGCATTAGATTCAAAGTTTTTGATATTACTTAGAATCATTGGAACAAGTGTATTTGGGTTTTCGCTCCAACGAGGTTTTGTAATATCAATTTCTCCACTACATCTCATTCCGTATTTATTTAGATAAGACAAAATTGCATCTTTAGTCTCCCTGCCACCCTTAAACTTAACCAGTTCATCCAAAAAGCTATCATCCTGTGTAGTTTTTAAATATTCAATTACTTCCGTATAAGGACGAATAACGTCTGCCACATCCAATAAAGCAAGACCCATTTCAGAAGTAATATTATTGGGTACTGATTGAGATAGGGTATCTGCTATATTCTTTTCGTCCAGCCACTCTCTCACATTTTCATTGAGCCATGTAGTAGCCGCTGCAACCGCCATGATTACACCCATGCTCTGAGGATTAAATAGGCTCATCTTAAATTGTAGGGTATCTTCATTAATAAAATCAAATAAATCTGCTCCTGATTTTGTTTGGATGTTTTGTTTTAAAGTTTCGATAGATGTCTGACTTCTCTCAATTAAGCCGGAAACTATTGAAGGATCATCCCCTGCCTGAGCCTGAATATCTGCAGAGGACATGGCTTTATTACCTTTACCTGAACCTTGTTCTTTCTCATTGTCCGGTGACGGTTTGCCAAAATCCCCCCGTTCTATAATGGTCATCAATGCATCTTTTATAAGAGGATCGTGTTGACCCATGTTGTTTAATAAAATTCCCCTCATGTCAGGTGAAGCCAGCATTTGCGCAACCTCAACAAAGGCCCTTCCACCGGCTGTATACATATTTCCTGCAGCTGTTAACTTCCAAAAGGACAATCCTAATGGTTTCATGGCATCGGTCATCATTTGTTGATGACCCACTGAAATATATACGTGGTATCCCTTATCTTTGGCTTTTGGGATGGGAAATAGTGTAGTTATTGGACGACTCTGGACAATATAAAACAATTCATCAGCCAGACACCATTCAATATCCTGAGGGCAGCCGAAATGTTCTTCAATAGTTCGTCCTATGGACTCAAGCTGCAAAATCTGCTCATCCGTCAGCACTTGCCTGTTCTGCATGTCAGGCTCAATTTCCTGCTTTTTGGTACCACCCTCTTTTAGGGCAAATATAGCCAAATTCTTTGTGGAAATCTTCTTGCCAATGATCTTTCCATTACTTATTTTGTAGTTGTCAGCATTTACCAGCCCCAAAACTAGGGCTTCTCCAAGCCCAAAACTTGCATCTATTGATAATATTTTTCTGTTTGAACTTACAGGATCGGCAGTAAACAAAATTCCCGCCACCTGTGGGAATACCATCTTCTGAATAACAACAGCAAGACATACTTTATGATGGTCGAAGCCGTTTTGAATACGGTAAATTACTGCTCTCTCAGTAAAAAGCGAGGCCCAGCATTTGCTTACATGGTTTAAGATTGACTTTATTCCGATAATATTCAAATAAGTATCCTGCTGACCCGCAAAGGAGGCATTGGGTAAATCCTCTGAAGTTGCACTGGATCGTACGGCATATGGGTTTTTTTCACCATATCGGGAGAGGAACTGAGTAATATCTTCAATAATTTCGCCAGGAATTGCTGTCTCTTCGATCACTCTGCGAATTTCACTGCTGAGTTTACCTATTTTATCACGGTCTTCTGTATTAAGAAAAGATAACTCATCGAGTAATTTCTTAATCTCAGGGATTCCCCGAATAACTCTTTTAAAAGCATCAGTAGAAATACAAAATCCTTCCGGAACCTGTATTCCTTCAATCTTTGTAAGCTCTCCCAGATTGGTACCCTTCCCCCCTGCAACCATGAGTTTTGTTTTATCAATTTCCTTAAAATCAATTACATATGAACTCATACGCTTTACCTCCTCTTGTTATTCCGCAATATTTATATTTTTTACCTTTTAGAATATTCAATATACCCTTCAACAGGTTGTTTTAGCGTGTTATAGCATTATAGCACTCCAAATTTGGAACAAACAGTCTGCATTTTATTTTTTTTATGTGTTATAATTAGGGTGGAGAGAAAGACAGTGACCGCATTAAAAAAGAGCAAAGCTCCAAATTCTCTTTGCTCTTAAAATCCTAAATATTAAAATTTCATTAACATTATTTTAGTAATAATATCTTTAACTTTGCAAAATCCAGTGCATCAATTACTCCATCTCCATTTATGTCAGCATTCTTTACATTTATATTGTTATCAGCGCCCAACAGATACTTTTTCAGCTGCGCATAATCGAGTGCATCAACTGTATTATCTGTATTTACATCTCCAAGCACTATTGTGGTAGCTTCTTTGTATTGTAAAAACATTGCTGCAAGCTGAGGGTCCTTGATTTTTCCTTCTGTTCTTGAATAATGAGTGCTGCTATCCCAAAGAAGAGGACAAAATCCCATTTCACAGGCAGTTTTACAAACCGTTGTAATATAAAGACGTACACTTGCAGGATCCTTATTTACTGTGGTAGTACCATATTCACCTATAATCACAGGAACTCCGTTATTTGCAAACTTATTTTTCATCTTAGTAAAATCGGTTCTGACCTGATTAATTTCTGCATCTGTTCCCCATGTAGTAGCACATTTGCCCCAGTCAGCGTCCTGTTCAAGAATTGTAAAAGTAGACGGAGTATAATAATGTACCGAAATAATCAGTTTATTACTTATTGTATCAGTAGGCATTTTAAAACAAGCATCACATGTTAGGTCAATATCCGTTGCATATCCTGCAATCAGAAGACAACGAGATGCATTGTTTCCTCCTGATGCCCTTACAATATTCACAAATTTCTGATTTATATTATTAAGTATATTATATGCTCTTGTTTTATCTTCCCCGGATGAGCCACCGTATCTGTTCCAAATACTATTCCAACAACCCTCCTCATTAAGGGATTCAAATATAAGGTTTTTAGGATAATCCTTGAAATAGTTGCTTATTTGAGTCCAGATTGAAGTGTATTTCTTCATACATTCATCATAATCGGTTGCAAATTTTTCAAACCAACCGCCATCCCAATGGATATTTACAATAGCATAAAGATCGTTGGCTGAACAATAATCTGCTACTTCTTTAACACGCTTCAAAAGCTCACTATTGATGGTATAGTCAGCTGACATAAGATTTGACCAAGCTACCGGGATACGAACAGTTTTAAAGCCTGCTGCACGAATCCCGTCAATCATCTCCTTAGTTGTAACCGGATTGCCCCATGCAGTTTCGTAGTCTTTTACCGAGCTTCCATTTATCCAATCGCCACAAGCTTCAAGAGTATTTCCTAAATTCCACCCAATACCCATATTCTTAACTGTTTCAGTAGCTGTTTTATAATCTGTTATTGAAGATGCTGCAAATATATTGGGTGTAAATAGTAAAGTAGCTAAAAGCGATAAAATCAGTAGTAAAGACACGGTTTTCCTAATATTCCGTTTTTTCATGCTAATCCTCCATTTTGCCTGCTGTTTGAGGCAGAATATATTAATAAAATCTGATTAAGCGATTTGCAAACTTTTCGGTTATAGTTATTGTTTCTACTTGTATTGGCAGTAAGGTTTCTGTGATTTTAAAAACAATAAAATACAATCCACGCAATCAGCTTCAAAAACCAAGGGCTTAAAGCCTTGTTATTCAGAATTTTCCGATAACGAGAATTGTATTTTATTGATATCTTCTTATATTTTTATTTTAGTAACAACATCTTCAGTTGGGCAAAGTCTATGGCATTGACCTCGTTATCTCCGTTCATGTCAGCCGCTTTCAAAGCATTGCCCGTAAGAACATCCCCGTTAAGTATACTTTTTTTCAGCAAAGCCAGATCGATGGCATTTATATCGCCGTCACCATTTACATCACCAATTTTTATTGGATTCTCACTTTGAAAGTTACTGTTGGCAAATGCAGTGATAAACTCTAGTGTAGAAGTGGAACCAATAGCGTGCTCATTTGTGGTCCATTCATCAGCACTGTCCAAATAGCATTTTGCAGGGAAGTTTGAAAGCCCCACCCCTTGATACCTGTTAGGTCCTAGCGGCATAAAGCCTTTGGCTATCCCAGGTCTTCCATCACTATTAAAAGTAGAGAATATGGTTTTAATACAATCGTCACCATAACCTGACACGAAGCTCTTTCTCATAGGATTTGCACCAAGAATCCAGTTAAATGAAGAAAGTGCCATATTATTAATGGTATCGGTATTTGTTCCCAGAAGTTTGGAACCAATCAGTGCTTCCATACACATACCCATTATTTGGTTGTTACTTCCCCAGTAATAGTTTGCGTTTGTAATTGCGTTGCCCCATGCACTGTTTTTGTAACGTTCAATTTTGTTGTTCACCCAAATTCCAAACTCGGTATTGAACCACTTTTCAGCATCAATGTTTCGGTTTGCTGCTTTCATATAAGAGAAAAATGCGAAATTCCAGTTGCCTACCCAATCTCCCGATGCATTCTCATAAGTATCTTTACCTTTTGAATAGTTTGCTACAAAGTAATTATCATATTTTGCTTCACCTGTAGCCCGATACAAGGATGCTGCTGCTAAGAGTCTGCTGCTTATATCGTTGTCAGAATTATAAGGTCCGCTTGGAGATTTAATATTATTGGGATTCTCTTCAAGATATGTCCACGCACTCTTTGCTGCATTCAGACAGGTAAGGGCAAAAGCCGGATCATATTTTGTATATACAATGGAAGCGTGAGCTAAGGCAGCAGCTGCACATGCAGTATCTTCTGTAGGTCTTATATTTGTGGTGTCACCCTCTTTATCCTTTATAATCCTTTTTGTTATATTGCCATCATCGTCGGACTGGACTCTTGCATAAAAACCTCCACTTGAAGTATCTTGCATTTTTAGAATCCATTCCAACTCCCATCTTGACTCGTCGAGTATATCCGGTACACCATTTCCGCTTTCAGGAATATTGAACTGATTATCCTGGTATAGCTCTGGGAACATGTCATAAGCCCAAAAAAGATTTATTAAAGTCCCAGCTCCCGTACTTACATACTTTCCAAGATCACCAGCATCAAACCATCCTTTAGATACATCCCTTGTCTTTCCGTAGTCGGAGTCAAAGACAGCAGTCGTATCCTGTGGTGTTCTGTCTTTCCTTGGATAATCGGGACAGTATGTAGACGTAAGGTCTATTCCTGAACGCTGATAATAAAAATATCTTGCTACATCCGTCAACAGCGATTTGTAAACATCATTTCCAATCTTAAACTTAAGTGATTTTTCTATACCTGATGAATTAACTGTAATATAATATTCGCCCGGTTGTTTAAGGTCGGTAAACACAGCTTTAAACACCCTTTCACCGGAATCCTGATCATAATCCTTCAAAAGAACCAGTTGACCATTATATACAACTGCATCGTCAGAAACTCTTTTCACCTGGAATTGCGTACCAGTAGTGGCAGTAAGCTCATCCTCAAACCCTGAAACGTAGGCATATTTCTCGGCAGTTTCACGGAATCCTACCTGATTTAGTTTTATTGCAGGATACGCTTTTTCTTTATCTGGAGAAGTCAGCTTCAGTTGATTAATCCAAACGCAGAATGGATCAAGAGTTACTTTATCCAGTACAATAGCCTTTGCATTGTATGGGTCCATACCCAGTGATGGGTCTAAAATATCTTTTAAGGGTATTTTCACATGCTGCCAATCAGTTGTAACCGTACAGTAATCAGTTATCGGCTTTGTTATTTTCTGCTCAACACCCGATGCACGCTCACTTACATGGTCAACTGCACCGATTACAAACTGCTCCCCTCCTTTTTTACCTTTTACATTAAATTCTAGATATCCATTAGAAACATACTGGGATACATCATGACAGTTCCATTCCGCCAATGTGAGTATGAC
>JAEYNY010000059.1 GCA_023412275.1 Bacillota bacterium | reverse complement strand
AAAAAGATTTATATTGAGATGGAAACTGTTTACATTCTATAATAAATTAACATAGTTAATATGTACTAATCGTTCTTTTTCATTTTACTCCTATTCTTACATTAGCCAAAGAAAGTCAATACCTTATACACATAATATTGGACGGAGAACCTTATTTAGTTATTGGTATTGGCTTATCTTTTGGCCAAGTGCTAAAAGATAATAATTAGACAACAATTAAGAAGGGGGGGTTAAAAAATACACTAAAAAATAGTCTATTTTCCTATCAATCGTAATAACTTTAAGTAGTTGCTTCCGACCAAACTTGTATGCAGGAGCATACATCGCTAATTCGTATCAGTATACACTTTTCAAAAAGCATTTTAGCAAATTATCTTATGCTGCCAGGAATGACAACCTTGGCTTATCTTGAAGATTTAATACTTCAGTAAAAACACTATATATGCATTTATTTAATGAGATCATTACCAAATTTTCAGTACATGATGGGATGGTTGCGGCTTTCGCTGTTCATTTGAACAGTGCTTTATGCTGCCGGTTACAAGGGGTAACGATATCAGTAACTCAAAAAATTTAAAAATGGAGGTTAATAAGAATGATTAACAAAAGTAAAAACCGTAAGTTCAGAATTTTCAGTATTCTGTTTTCAGCACTTTTGTGTGCTTGCATTATCAACAGTAGTTTGCCACTGACAGCAGATGCTGCAATGGCTACAGGAAAGGCTAAATTTGTTGGAAATATATGGTATGATGGTAATCCACCAAGTAAGTTTGGAGACTACTGGAACCAGATTACACCTGAAAATGCTTCCAAGTGGGGTTCATGCGAATCACAGCAAGGTTCATACAACTTTAGCCAGGCTAAAGCAATGTACAATTACTGTAAAACAAACAAGATTCCTTTTAAGTTCCATACACTTATATGGGGTTCACAGTATCCGAATTGGTTAGGCAATCTTTCCAGTTCAGCTAGAAAAACAGCCATCGAAAACTGGATTAAAGCGGCTGCACAGAATTTCCCGGACGCTGAATACATTGATGTTGTAAATGAAGCTATGCCTGGCCATGCTCCATTTCCATACAAAAATGACATCGGTGGTGACAATGGCCTTTATGGTACAGGATGGGATTGGATTGTATGGTCCTTCGAAATGGCTCGTAAGTACTTCCCAAATTCAAAGCTGCTGATTAATGACTATAATGTTTTGAATGAGTGGTCATGTCTTGATCAGTACATACCTGTTGTAAAAATATTGAAAGCCAGAAACCTCATTGATGGTGTTGGCTGTCAATCACACAGCCTTGAAAATACAAGTGCTGCAAATCTAAAGTCAAGACTGGACAAACTTGCTGCAACAGGTGTACCTATTTACATTTCTGAATTTGATTTAAATATCGCAGATGACAATACACAGAAAAACAAGATGCAGGAGCTTTTCCCAGTAATGTATGAACATTCTGCAGTAAAAGGTGTTACTATCTGGGGGTACTTACAAGGACATGTATGGCTTTCAAATTCTCAGCTTATGCGTAGTGACGGATCTGAAAGGCCTGCATTGACTTGGTTAAAGCAGTATATGGCAAATGTTCCTGGTGACAACACACCGGTAGAACCAAGAAGTGCATTTACAAAACTGGAAGCAGAGAGCTATAACGACCAATCCGGAATACAGAACGTTACATGTGACGAAGGAACAGATGCTGTCGGTTATACCGAAAACGGTGATTACACTGTTTACAAAAGTATAGACTTCGGCAGCGGTGCTACAAGTTTCCAAGCCAGAGTATCAAGTGCTACAAGCGGAGGTAATATTGAAATCCGTTTAGATAGTCCTACCGGAACCTTGGTTGGGACTTGTCCTGTTGCAGGAACAAGCGGTTGGCAGACATTTACGGATGCCAAGTGCACTGTCAGCGGTGCGAGCGGAAAGCATGACTTGTACCTGAAATTTACAGGTGACAGCGGTTACTTATTTAATATAAATTGGTTCATGTTTGGTAACACTCCTGTTTCTACAGATAAAATAGGCGATTTAAATTCAGACGGACAAATAGATGCACTGGATTTCCAAGTGTTGAAAAAGTGTATTTTAGGCACAGGAACAATTGAAAATACAAAACTTGCCGATCTGGATGCAAGCGGTACTATTGATGCACTTGACTTTGTGCTCATGAGACAATACCTGCTTGGGCAAATATCAGTATTTCCTGCTAACAAATAATTGTTGAAAAGGGGTATTTAATACCCCTTTTCTTTAATAAAAATGATTTAAAAAAGAGGTAAAAAAATGAAAAAAGTATGCAAAATTGCAGCTCTCTTGTCAGCAATTACTTTATTTATTCCAACAGTAAGCTATGCAGACAATCCAATAGTGCAGACTTTATATACCGCTGATCCGGCACCTATGGTATATAACGATACTTGTTACGTTTATACGGGACATGATGAGGATACATTGGTAAATAATTTCTTTACTATGAATGACTGGAGATGCTATTCCTCAACTGATATGGCAAACTGGACTGATAATGGTTCGCCACTTTCATACTCTTCGTTCAGTTGGGCAAAAGGGGATGCATGGGCAGGCCAGTGTATTCAGAGAAACGGAAAGTTTTATTATTATGTTCCTTTGACACCGAAAACCGGAGGAACGGCAATCGGTGTTGCAGTATCGGACAGCCCTACGGGCCCGTTTAAAGATCCTCTTGGAAAACCATTGGTTAGCACCGGCAGCGGCGACATTGACCCGACAGTATATATTGATGATGACGGACAGGCTTATTTGTACTGGGGCAATCCGAACCTTTACTATGTTAAATTGAATCAGGACATGGTCTCGTACTCAGGGAGCATTGTAAAGGTACCTTTGACTACTGAGAGTTTCGGAACAAGAAGTAAAACCGACAGACCAACTACATATGAGGAGGGGCCATGGTTTTACAAGCGCAACAGTTTATATTATTTGGTGTTTGCGGCCGGCCCCATATCAGAGCATATAGGTTATTCCACCAGTACCGGTCCTACAGGACCTTGGACTTATCGTGGAAAAATCATGCCTACCCAGGGCAGCAGCTTTACTAATCATCCTGGAGTAGCTGATTTTAAGGGTAATTCCTATTTTTTCTATCACAATGGTGCTTTGCCGGATGGAGGAGGGTATCACCGTTCAGTGTGTGTTGAACAATTTAAGTACAATGCCGACGGTACGTTCCCAACAATAAATATGACTACAACCGGCCCTGCACAAGTCGGCAATCTTAATCCGTATGTTAAAACCGAGGCTGAAACAATCTGCTGGGAATCAGGTATTGAAACGGAAACCTGTAGTGAAGGCGGAATGGATGTAGGCTTTATTGAAAACGGGGACTACATAAAGGTGAAAGGTGTTGATTTTGGCACAGGTGCAGCATCCTTTGTTGCTAGAGTTGCTTCGGCTACCAGTGGAGGAAATATAGAGCTTAGACTTGACAGTCCTACAGGTAAACTGGTAGGGACTTGTGCGGTTACAGAAACAGGCGGATGGCAGACTTGGGTCGATAAGACCTGTACTGTAAGCGGTGCAGTAGGCATACATGACTTGTACCTGAAATTTACGGGTGGAAGCGGTTATCTGTTCAATTTTAACTGGTGGAAGTTTACTAAAGAGGGGAGTACCTCTATTATTGGTGACCTCAATGGAGATAACAGTGTGGATGCGGCAGATTATGCCATGATGAAGAAATATCTTCTGGGATTAATTGAGGATTTTCCGGCACAAAACGATATTGAAGCCGGGGACTTAAATAAAGACAGCGTTATTGATGCACTTGACTTTGCGGTTTTTAAAAAATATCTGCTTGGTACAATTCCAAGTTTACCATGAATTTTTGTGCAAAAAGAAAGGGGTTAAATAAATGAAAAAAAATATATTAACTAAAAAAGCAATTTGGGGAATGGTGGCATTTGTTTTTGCTTTCACTCTAATTTTTACAGTGCCTGGATCCAAAGTGCAGGCTGCATCGTTACCAACAACACCACCATCAGGATATGACCAGGTTCAGAATAACATTCCTCATGGTCAGGTCAGCTATATCAATTATCAGTCTGCAGCAACAAACAGTCAGAGAAGAGCCAGAATTTACCTTCCTCCAAACTACTCAGCTGACAAAAAATACAGTGTAATGTATTTATTGCACGGTATTGGCGGAAATGAAGACGAGTGGTACACTAACGGTGCACCAAACGTAATTCTTGACAATCTTATAGCAGCAGGTAAAATTCAACCGTTTATATGTGTATTACCAAACGGTAATGCAACAGCAACTGGTGTATCCGACGGTTGGACTAATTTTACAAAAGATTTAATCGGAAGTCTTATGCCATACGTAGAATCACATTATTCAGTTTATACTGACCGTGCTCATAGAACTGTTGCTGGCCTCTCAATGGGTGGCGGACAGGCATTTAATATCGGACTTCTGAATCTCAACCTATTCCCATATGTAGGAGCTTTTTCAGCTGCACCGGATACACTTCCAAATTCACAACTTTTCCCTGACAACGGAGTAGCTGCTCAGCAACAATTGAAATTTTTATTTATTTCTTACGGAACAACTGATAACTTAATTAGTTATGGTACAGGGGTGCATAATTTCTGTGATTCTCATAGCATCCCAAATACCTACTTCCTTATCCAGGGTGCAGGACACGATTGGAACGTATGGAAGCAGAGCTTGTGGAACTATTCTCAAATGATATGTGAAAAAGGGTTTACAGACTATACTCCTGCAGCACCTGTATCAGCTTTTACGCAAATTGAAGCAGAGAGCTTCAGTACTCAGTCTGGAGTTCAAACCGAAACCTGCACCGAAGGAGGCCAGAATGTAGGTTATATCGAGAATGGTGATTACGTAGTTTATAACAATGTAGACTTTGGAAGTGGTGCAACAAGTTTTCAGGCAAGAGTAGCAAGTGCAACAAACGGAGGTAATATCGAAATCCGGTTGGATAGTATAACAGGCACTTTGATAGGAACTTGTGCAGTTAAAGCTACTGGCGATTGGCAGACTTACACAGATGCAAAGTGTACTGTAAGTGGTGTAACCGGAAAACATAACTTATATCTTAAATTTACAGGCGGAAGCGATTATCTTATGAATTTTAACTGGTTCAAATTCGGTAATACGACTCAGACTCTTACAGGGGATCTCAACGGAGATGCTAGTGTTGATGCAACAGACTATGCATTGCTGAAAAAGTATCTTCTTGGTCAAATTATTGACTTCCCTGTTGAGGATGATATAAATGCCGGAGATATGAATAAAGATGGCGTAATCGATGCTCTTGACTTTGCCGTATTCAAGAAAATCCTTCTGGGAACAAACTAATATGAGTTAGCAGGTAAATTTTTATAATTTACCTGCTCTCTTTTAAAATAAGTAAAAGGAGGGAACATGTGATGCTGTTTAAAAAAATATTCAGTATTATATTGGTAGTATGTCTATTGGCTGCACAGACCACTTTTGTCGGTGCATGGCAGTCTGATAATAACAACGGTACCTACACAAATCCCATTTTGAACGCGGATTATCCTGATATTTCTGCTGTCAGGGTTGGAAGTGATTACTATATGGTAAGTTCCACTTTCGTATCATTTCCATCAATACCTATCCTTCATTCAAAGGATTTAATCAACTGGGAGATTATAGGATATGTTACTTCAGACCTTAGTGGTACAGGAAAATCTTATGATCTGACAAATACGTTTAATGATTACGGACATGGCTGTTGGGCTCCTACCATTGCTTACCGTAACGGGACGTTTTATGTAGGAATCTATCAGGCACAGGGAAAGTTCATCATGTGCACAGCCACAAATCCGGCCGGCCCTTATACAAAAACAGTTTACAATCAGGGCTTTCATGATCCGGGACTTTTTATTGATGATGACGGTACAGGATACATTATCTCTGAAGCAAACGACGTAAAGGTTACCAAACTAAGCGCTGATTATAAGTCAGTTGTCAATAGTCAGGTAACGACCCGTATAGAGGGTGCAACGGGAAGTTATCTGGTTGAAGGTACACATGTTATAAAAAAGAACGGATATTATTATATATTCCGTAACTCAACTCCAGCGGAATCGTATACTTACTGTCTAAGGTCTAAAAACATATATGGACCTTATGAAATGAGGATATTGTTGAACGGACCGAGTATTCCCGGCGGAAGCCAAATCCATCAGGGAGGACCTATAGATACTGTAACAGGTGAATGGTGGTTCTATGTATTTCAGGATGGTCAGGGCCTGGGCCGCAGGGACATTTTGATACCTATGCAGTGGCAGAATGATTGGCCGGTGCTTGGAGACCCGTCCACAGTAAAAAATGTAACCATAGCAGGGAAAACCTATCCTATTGGTTCGGTACCAATTACATACAAGAAGCCTGATGTAGGTGAAACCTATCCAATCCTTACAATTCCCAATTCTGATGAATTCAGTTCAACAACAATGGGAGTACAGTGGCAGTGGAATCATTATCCAGACAATACAAAGTGGTCTTTAAGTGAGCGACCTGGATATCTCAGACTTCATGCAAAAAATGCAAATAATTTGTGGAGGGCTACAAATACTCTTACCCAAAGGGTAGAGGGCCCTGATTGCCAAGGTACTATAGAGCTTGACACCACTAACATGGTAGACGGTGATAATGCAGGACTATGTCTTCTTAATATTCCGTATGGAACCATCGGTGTAAGTAAATCAGGCGGAGTGAAGAAAATAGTAGCAAATATCAACGCTAGCAAGGATACGGCAGGAACTATTACAAATGGCCCTACACTTACTGGGAATACTGTTTATTTAAGAGCGAAAGCGGATCTTAACAGTAATAAGGCTACTTTTTACTATAGCACTGATAATATAAACTTTACTCAACTTGGGGGAACATTAAACATGCCTTTTGACCTGGGATTTTTCCAAGGCGACAAGTTTGGTATATACAATTATACGACTGCTTCATCGGGAGGTTATGCCGATATTAACTGGTTCCGTTATTATACTTCTGCAGGACCCAATACGCCCATTCCTGATGTTCCAATATCAGCTTTTGAAAAAATAGAAGCAGAAGGATACAATGCTCAATCAGGCGTCCAGAATGTAGATTGTGACGAGGGTGGACAGGCTGTAGGATACACAGAAAACGGAGATTACACAGTTTATAAAAGTGTAGACTTCGGAAGCGGAGCAAATGGGTTTAAGGCAAGAGTATCCAGTGCAACCAACGGAGGTACCATTGAGATAAGGCTTGACAGCGCAACAGGTACTTTGATCGGTTCTTGCAAAGTTGCAGGAACAGGAGGATGGCAAACCTTTACAGACGCAACTTGTAATGTAAGCGGTGTTAGCGGAAAACATGACTTGTATTTAAAATTTACAGGAGAAAGCGGATATCTTATTAACCTTAACTGGATTCAATTCAGCGAAGGCGGTAGTTCTGTCCTCCTGGGGGATGTTAATTCTGACGGACAAATTGATGCAATTGACTTGCAGCTCATGAGAAAACATATTCTGGGTTTGGGAGAAATAGAAAACGTAAAGTCCGCTGATCTGGACGGAAACGGTGACATTGATGCACTTGATTTTTCTTTAATGAAAAAGTACTTGCTGGGACTTATTACAGAGTTTCCAGGGTAAAAATTTTATTCTAGCGAAAGGAAGGATAAAGTATGAGCAAATTTATTAAAAAAGGTTTTGCAATGGTTTTAGGTATGTTCATGATGGTAACAACATTGGGCACAGTGGTGAATGCAGCCGCAAACCCTAATCCCTCATGGAATGTTGACGAAAGGGTTATTTTTCACAACCAGTGCAGTCCATATGATTATTACGCGGCTAAAGACCCTACTATCGTTTATTACAACGGTAAATACCTTGTTTATTACACTGGTGCAAATAAAAGCGGCGGCTGGCAAATGTGTTTTTCATCAGCAAGTACAATTGCAGGATTGAAAACAGCTACACGTACCTATATGAGCAAAATAGGAGAAAGCTATTTCTGTGCGCCGGAATTGTTCTACTATGAACCTCAGAAATTATGGTACCTTGTTTACCAGGATGGTACATATGGAGCAGCTTATGCAACAACAACAACTCCTGATGATCCGAATTCATGGTCAGGTCCAAAATCCTTTGGCGTATCAGGCAATATGGGATGGGATTATTACATAATCTGTGATGATCAGTATGCTTATATGTACAATACACCAAGTGATGGATCAGGAAAACTATATATGAGAAAAACTGCTCTGGCAAACTTCCCTAATAAGGGTTGGAGCACACCAACTGTTGCATGCTCAAATGTTTTTGAAGCAGCAGCTGTTTACAAAAGTCTTGCCGACAATCAATACTATCTCCTTGTTGAAGCCATGATAGACGGAAGAAGCTACGAGCTGTTCACCTCATCAAGTGCAGCAGGACCATGGACTCTGGTCAACAATAAATGGGCAACAAAGAGCAATCTTACAAAATACAATTCAGACAAATGGACAACTAACGTATCACACGGTGAACTTATTCGTGCAGGATATAATCAGAAACTGGAAATAAACGATATAAACAAGGTAGATTTTCTTATTCAGGGTACTACCAACATGTCAGGTGAATACCAACAAATCGTCTGGGATCTCGGTCTTATCAGAAATTACACAGGAAGCCCGGATACACCAGTTACCCCAAGATCAGCATTTGACAAAATAGAAGCTGAGAGCTGGAATGACCAGTCCGGAATTCAGAATGTAACCTGTGATGAAGGAACCGAAGCTGTGGGATACACCGAAAACGGAGATTACAGCGTATACAAGAGCATAGACTTCGGCAGTGGTGCTACCGGCTTCCAGGCAAGAGTATCAAGTGCCACCAGCGGAGGCAAAATTGAGATAAGACTTGACAGTGCAACTGGAACCTTGGTTGGGACTTGCCCGGTTGCAGGAACAGGCGGATGGCAGGCCTTTACAGATGTAAACTGCGCTGTCAGCGGTGTAAGCGGAAAGCATGACGTATACCTTACATATGTTGGAGACAGCGGATATTTAATCAACCTTAATTGGTTTAAATTTAGTAATACACCTGTTGTTACAGGTAAATTAGGTGATTTAAATTCCGACGGACAAATAGATGCCATTGACTTATTAGTGTTAAAAAAATATCTTCTGGGATCAGGAACAATAGAAGATACAAAGCTTGCTGATCTGGATGCAAACGGAGATGTTAACGCACTTGATTTTTCTCTTATGAAACAATATCTTCTGGGTACAATTACTTCTTTTCCTGGAGCAAGTGCGGTATAGACCGAAAAATATGTCATTAAAGCTGCCTTGTTTACTAATAAGGAGGGGATAAGATGTTTAAAGGTCTAAATAAGTCAGTTAGTATGTTACTGGTTTTCCTAATGTTAATGTCATTTATATATGCCTACCCGATATCAGAAATTTCAGCTGCAACAGGAGATGCAACAGTAAATTTTGCAAGCACCAAACAAAGTATTAGCGGATTTGGTGCATCAAGTGCATGGTGCGGAGCTATAAGTGACTCTGTTATGAATGCACTCTATGGAGATTTGGGATACAGCATTTTAAGATTACGTATAGAAGAGGGAATAGGTGACAACTGGAAGAACGGTAACTTTAATTCCTGGGCAGCTGAGCTTTCAAATGCAAAGAAGGCTAGCGCAAAAGGAGCTAAAGTATTTGCTTCACCATGGAATCCCCCGGCCTCAATGCAGGAGAGCTTTACCAAAAGTGGTGATTCGGATGCTAAGCGGCTTAGATACGATAAGTACACGGAATATGTTCAGTATCTGAATGCCTATGTTAAATATATGAAGGATAATGGTGTCAATCTCTATGCAATTTCTGTCCAGAATGAGCCTGATTATGCAAATGATTGGACTTGGTGGACACCACAGGAAATGCTTAACTTTATGAAAAATTATGCAGGATCAATCAATTGCAAGGTAATGGCACCCGAATCCTTTCAATTTTTGAAAAATATGTCGGACCCAATCTTGAACGATGATACAGCTCTGGCCAATATGGACATACTTGGCTGTCACTTTTACGGTACCAGTACAAGCAATATGTCTTATCCACTTTTTCAGCAGAAAGGGGCTGGAAAAGAACTTTGGATGACAGAAAAATATTTTGACGATGATTCTATAGGAAATATCATGAATATGTCCAAGGAAATACATGATGCTATGGTAACAGGTAACATGAATGCCTATGTATACTGGTGGATAACCTGGCCCAATGGCTTAGCCACTTCGTCCGGCCAGATTTATAAAAGGGCATATGTACTGGGACAATTCTCTAAATTCATTCGCCCCGGATATTCCAGAGTTGATGCAACAGCCAATCCCAAAACAGGTATTTATGTTTCTGCATATACAGGTGATAACAAGGCAGTTGTTGTTGCGGTTAACCAGAATACATCTGCAGTAAGCCAAAACTTTGCTTTGCAAAATGCTACTGGGTTATCGAAAGTATCTGTGTATACAACCGACGCTAGCAGGAACATGTCTCAGGGGTCTGCAATTAATGTATCCGATAATGCCTTTACAGCACAGCTTCCGGCTCAAAGCATTACTACCTTTGTAGCTGATATTGGGTCTGTTACCCCAAGATCAGCATTTGAGAAAATAGAAGCTGAGAGCTGGAATGACCAGTCCGGAATTCAGAATGTAGCCTGTGATGAAGGAACCGAAGCTGTGGGATACACCGAAAACGGAGATTACAGCGTATACAAGAGCATAGACTTTGGCAGTGGTGCTACCGGCTTTCAAGCAAGAGTATCAAGTGCCAACAGCGGAGGCAAGATTGAGATAAGACTTGACAGTGCAACCGGAGCCTTGGTTGGGACTTGCCCTGTTGAAGGAACAGGCGGATGGCAGGCCTTTACAGATGTAAACTGCGCTGTCAGCGGTGTAAGCGGAAAGCATGACTTATACCTTAAATATGTTGGGGACAGCGGATATTTAATCAATCTTAATTGGTTCAAATTCAGTAATACACCTGTCATTACAGGTAAATTAGGTGATGTTAATTCTGACGGGCAAATAGATGCCATTGATTTACTAGTGTTGAAAAAATATCTTCTGGGATCTGAATCAATAGAAGATACAAAGCTTGCGGATCTGGATGCTAACGGAGATGTTAACGCACTTGATTTTTCACTTATGAAACAATACCTTCTAGGGACAATTACTACTTTTCCGGGACAAGGTGCAGTATAGACGAAAAAAATTAATATAGGAAAGAGGTTTTATTATGAAAAAAGCATGCAAGGTATTAGGGCTTTTAATTATTTTCACTACTCTTTTTTCATTCGTATGTTATGCAGACAACCCATTGGTACAAACACTTTATACCGCTGATCCTGCTCCTATGGTGTATAACGGGACTTGTTACCTTTATACGGGGCACGATGAGGATACAATAGTTAATAATTTCTATACTATGAATGACTGGAGATGCTATTCATCAACGGACATGGTAAACTGGACAGACCATGGCTCACCTTTGGCGGCTACCACATTCAGCTGGGCAAAAGGTGATGCCTGGGCAGGTCAGGTTATATTCAGGAACAATAAATTTTATTACTACGTACCAGTAACCAGAAAAACAGGCGGTTACGCCCTCGGTGTTGCCGTATCTGATAACCCTACTGGCCCGTTTACAGATGCTCTGGGGAAACCTTTAGTAACCAATAACGGAGGCTCTGATATTGACCCTACCGTATACATAGACGACAACGGACAGGCTTATCTTTATTGGGGAAATGGGAATCTTTGGTATGTAAAGTTAAATCAGGACATGATTTCTTACTCCGGCAGTGTCGTTCAGGTATCACCAAAGCCATCGGGCTATGTAGAAGGTCCGTGGTTCTATAAACGTAATAATTTATATTATATGGTATATGCAGGTATGGGTTCAAATGGCGAAAACATTCAGTATGCCACAAGCAGCAGTCCTACCGGACCTTGGACATCTAAAGGTGAAATCATGCCTTCCAAAAACAGTTTTACAAACCATCCGGGCGTGACGGATTATAAAGGGAATTCCTATTTCTTTTATCATACAGGTGATTTGCCCGGAGGCGGAAGTTATCACCGTTCAGTAGGTGTTGAGCAATTCAAGTACAATTCTGACGGTACAATCCCAACTATTCCAATAACTCAAGCAGGACCTACACAGGTTCAATACCTTAATCCATTTGTACAAAACGAAGCTGAAACAATCTGCTGGGAATCAGGAATTGAGACTGAAAAATGCGATGAAGGTGGAATGGACGTAGGTTTTATCGAAAACGGTGATTATATAAAAGTTAAAGGTGTAGATTTTGGTACAGGAGCAACATCTTTTGTTGCCAGAGTTGCTTCAGCAACAAGCGGTGGCAATATAGAACTAAGACTTGACAGCCCTACAGGTAAACTTGTGGGAACTTGTGCAGTTAGCGAAACAGGCGGATGGCAGACTTACAGTGATAAGTCCTGTACCGTAAGCGGTGCTGAGGGGGTTCATGACTTATACCTGAAGTTTACAGGGGGAAGCGGTTATTTGTTTAATTTCAATTGGTGGAAATTTGAAAAAAGCGGAACAACTACAATTGTGGGGGATCTAAATGGAGATGACTGTGTAGATGCAACAGATTATGCACTCCTTAAGAAATATATTCTGGGATTAATTACTGATTTTCCTGTAGATAACGACATTGAAGCAGGAGATTTAAATAAGGACGGAAATATTGATGCACTGGATTGTGCTGCTTTCAAAAAACTACTGTTGGGTATTGTTTAGAAACTACCGGTTGACACTATGATTATTTTAGGCAACATACTTCAAGACTATGGGAACCGGATACTTCAAAGTATTCAGTTCCCAATTCTACCACTTCGGGTGTTGTGCAGTATCTGCTGGGACAAATAACAGAGTTTTAAACAAAAATACTAAATTAGGGGGGAGATAATACTATGAAAAAAATTCGTGCGGTTGTTTCACTTGTCCTTTTAGGACTTACATTTACTATAGTAATGGCCCTGAATACTGGGGCATGGGATAACAATCTGGCCAAAACACCACCTATGGGGTGGAACAGTTGGAATATCTTCCATGGAGATATTAATGAAACTAAGATTAAACAGATTGCCGACACAATGGTAAGTTCAGGAATGAAGGATGCAGGTTATGTGTACCTGAACCTGGATGATAACTGGATGGCAAATCCGGCACGTGATTCCAACGGAAACCTGCGAGCCGATCCTACACGTTTTCCAAATGGGATCAAAGCTTTATCGGATTATGTACATGCAAAGGGTCTTAAATTGGGAATATACGGATGCCGTGGAACCATGACCTGTATGAATGTTCCTCAAAGCGGAAGCAAAGGTTATGAGGACAAAGATGCAAAGACATTTGCTTCATGGGGCATTGATTACCTTAAATATGATAACTGTAATATACCAAACGGAAGTGACATGAAAACCGATTACCAGAAAATGCAGACCGCTCTTGCAAATTGCGGAAGACCAATCGTATTCAGTATATGCGCATGGGGATATCAGAGTTGGATGCCTGCAACAGGTAATTTATGGCGTACTACCGGTGATATCGCTGATAAGTGGGATAACGGAACTGAATGGTTCAAAGGTATTATAAATGCAATTGATGGTAATGCCCAATACACAAGTTCAGCGGCTCCCGGAGCATGGAATGATCCTGATATGCTTGAAATCGGAAACGGGGGATGTACAACAGAGGAATATCGTACACAGATGAGCATGTGGAGTATGATGGCGTCACCACTTATTGCAGGTAATGATATCAGAACCATGTCTCAAACCACAAAGGATATTTTAATGAATAAGGAAGTAATAGCAATAGACCAGGACCCTGCAGGAGTTCAGGGAAAAAGAGTTAAAAGTGCAAATGGTCTTGAAATTTGGGTAAAACAACTGGGTACAAACGGGACAACCAAGGCAGTTGCTTTATTAAACAGAAATTCGGCAACATCCAATATTACAGTTAATTGGTCAGATATAGGTGTAAGTGGAAGTGTTACGGTGAGAGATTTGTGGGCTAAAGCTGACAAAGGCAGTTTTACGGGATCATATACAGCATCAGTTCCTTCACATGGAACAGTTTTGCTTAAGATTTCCACTGAACCGCCGGCACCTATTGATGCAACCAAGAAAATAGAAGCAGAGAGTTACAGCAATCAGTCAGGAATACAGACAGAAACCTGTTCAGAAGGCGGAGAAGATGTAGGATACATAGAAAACGGAGACTATACTGTTTACAACAATGTGGATTTCGGAAATGGTGTCGGAGGTTTCCAAGCAAGAGTAGCTAGTGCAACCAGCGGAGGCAACATTGAAATACACCTTGACAGTGCTACAGGTACTCTGGTAGGAACATGTCCTGTTGCTGCAAGTGGAGATTGGCAGACTTTTACTGATGTAAAATGTACTGTTAAAGGGGCAACAGGAAAACATGATGTATACCTTGTATTTAAAGGAGACAGCGGATATTTATTCAACCTTAATTGGTTCACATTTACTGCAGATAGTGTCAATACTGGAACATTGGGTGATTTGAATTCCGACGGTCAAGTAGACGCAATAGACTTACAGTTAATGAAAAAGTATCTTCTGGGATTAGGGGAAATTGAAAATCCAAAGCTTGCTGATTTGGATGCAAACGGGGATATCAATGCTATAGATTTTTCTCTGCTGAAACAATTCTTACTTGGTATAAGTACAAGCTTTCCGGGGCAGGGCGCAGCATAATTTAGAGATATCCTAATTAGGAGTTTGAGATATGAAAAGAAAGATTTTATCTGTTCTTTTGCTTGTCACTATGACTACTGCATTGTTTTCAGCTAGACCTATGAATACCGTTTCAGCCGCAGATACGGACTTTGTGCTGGACGGAAATAATATCAAAGCCGGTAACGTCAATGGTCTCACATTCAAGGGATTCGGCGTACTCAGCGGCAACAGTTCAAGTGCGCTGTTGATGGATTACAAGTCGGAACATCCCGAGAAATACACAGAATTGCTACAGATTCTGTTTGGTGGAAAAAATCCAATTATGACACATGTCAAAATTGAAATGGGTAACGACCGTAACAACTCCACCGGGCCGGATCCATCCACAATGCGTTGGGAAAATGAGACGGCTAATGTCAAAAGACACCCCGGATTTCAACTTGCGGCAGATGCCAAGAAGGTAAACCCCAATCTTAAAGTCAGCATATTACGCTGGAATGCCCCAGGCTGGGCAAATAGCAATGATAAGATTTATACATGGTATAAGAACACTATATTAGCAGCATATCGTCAATATGGCTATATGGTTGATTACGTAAATCCGGGAGTAAACGAACAAACACCGGATTTAACATGGACTAAACAATATGCCCAGCGTATTAAAACAGACAGTACGGGCTTTAACAATGCTGAAGAGCGGGCACTTTACAACAAAATAAAAGTGGTGATTTCCGACGAAGTTGCCATTGGCTCCTTTGGAGACGATATGGTGAGTGATGCCACTCTTCGTGATGCCGTAGCAGTTGCCGCGTATCACTATAATACCGATGACAACAGTTTAGGAAGTTTCAAGCAGCTTGCGGAATCCTTTGACAAAGAGGTGTGGAATAGCGAAGCACAGGCCACTTTTAGTAATTCATCCTTCCGGCCCAACAACAATATGAAAGATCCAACAGTAGCAGGAACCGGCATAGGTGGCATAAATGGCCCACTGGAAATGGGAAACACTGTTATCAAGGGGTTTGTAAATTCCCGGAGGACACATTTTATTTATCAGCCAGCCATTGGTTCCTTCTATGAAGGGGGGCAGTACTCATTTAAGGAATTGATATCCGCACGTGATCCCTGGTCCGGGTGGATTCACTATGATGCCGGACTTGTCATACTCAGGCATTTCAGTTGGTTTTCGAAGGCTGGCTGGGAAAATGAGAGTAATACCGCAGGGATTTGGAGAGCTGTACCTCAGGCAAGTTTCACAGGTGCAACGGGTACGAATCCGGTTAATGGGCGTAATGGCACCCCAAGTTATATGACACTAGCTTCTCCCGACAAGCATGATTTTTCAACTGTCTTTATTAACGATAGTGAATATTCGAAAACCTACACGTTTAAGACCATCAATATGGCTTATTCGGGGAGTCCTTCCCTGGAAGTATGGGAAACCCGTGCAGCTGATAAGGGAGCATCTTTTAATAGTAATTACATGAAGTACACCGGAACGGTTTCCACAAATAGCAGCGGAGTTTATACAATAAATGTAAAACCTTATTCCGTTGTTACAGTTACGACATTAAGTAATAGTGGAAAAGCTGAGTTCAATACGCCTCTTCCGGTGGAAGGTGAACGCACGGTGCTGGATACAGACAAGACCGGTTCCACACAGGATACCGGAGATAACATATTATATGCTGACAACTTTGATTATTCCGGCAAAACAGTCCCTGTCATAGCAGAGGGAGGACAAATCTCAGGAACCCAAAGCTATATAGATTCCCGAGGAGGCTCAAAAAGCGCTATTCCTCGTTATACCAGCGACAGAAACGGTGCATTTGAAGTTTATCTTCCTGACGGATCCAGCAACTACATCCTTCGCCAACAGGTAGATCAATCCAGTATGGGGCTTGGAGGTACATGGAATAATGGTAATCCAATAACCGGAATTGGTGATAACCGTTGGATGAACTATAAGGCAAGTGTTGATGTTTCATTTGAACACAACAGTACCGAGGGTGGGAACAATTATGCTGCAATCGGGGCCAGACAACAGGGCGGTGAAAATTCACACTACTTAAATGGTACGCCTTATATACTGAAATTCTGGTTTGACGGAGGTTGGTCGCTGCTAGTCAATGGAAGTTCCGTGGCAAATGGTAATGTTGTAAGTGGCTCAGGTGGAGTGAAAATCAGCGGTTTTAATTCAGCTTATAATGCATGGCACAACATTTCTATCATGGTTGCAGACAACAAGGTGACTGCGTATCTGGACAACACCATCCTTTACACCTACACAGATACTACCCCAAGATTGTCAGGGCGTATTGATTTGGCCAGCGGCTATTACAATACTCGTTTTGACAATTTGAAGGTCGAAACAGTTGACGGGTATGCACCTTACTACTCAGAAATGCTGGACAATCTGGAAATGTGCGATTTGTCTTCTGTTCCATCTACAAAGCTTGTTTACGACGGTTCTTGGGCACATGAGAATGGCAAATCCATGTACAATTACCAACGATCACTTTCAACCAGCCAAGGAGCCGGTGCTACAATTCAGTACTCATTCACTGGCACCGGGATGGACATTCTTGGAGCCAACAACGGTTCGGCTAAGTTGGAGGTAACGGTTGACGGAAGAGTTGTTAATTCCTCAGTGGGTACCATGGTTTCAGGAAACTTGTACCAAACCTTTACGCTTCACGGTCTTGAGTACGGTAAGCATACGGTCCGTTTTAAGGTGTTAAGTGGTACTCTGGTTGTGGATGCTGTTGGGGTTGTTGCAAATATTGCAGGTGCTCCAGAGGTACCCGTTGAACAATCTGCGTATTCAAGGATTGAAGCAGAGAGTTACAGTAGCCAGTCAGGAATTCAGGCTGAAACCTGTACTGAGGGTGGACAAAATGTTGGATATATTGAAAACGGAGACTATGCCGTTTATAAAAATGTGGAATTCAGTAGTGGTGCTGAAGGCTTCACAGCAAGAGTAGCAAGTGCCGCTAGCGGAGGAAATATAGAAATTCGCCTTGATAGTGCTACGGGACCGGTCATAGGTATTTGTCCTGTAACCAGTACAGGCGATTGGCAGACATACACAGATGTAAATTGCAGTGTAAGTGGAGCTACTGGAAAACATAACGTGTATCTGATTTTTACAGGAGAAAGCGGATACCTGTTCAATATTAATTGGTTCATATTTAGTGAAAAGACTATCAGTGGGAAATTGGGTGATATAAACTCCGACGGACAAGTAGATGCAATAGATTTACTGTTACTAAAAAAGTATCTGCTGGGACTGGGAGAAATTGAAGATACAAAGTTGGCGGACTTGGATGCCAACGGAGATATCAATGCAATAGATTTTTCACTTCTGAAACAATTTATACTGGGCACAATAACCGGCTTTCCGGGAGAAACACAAATTGTAATTTAAGGAGGCTTTTTAGGTATGTGGAGAAAGAAAATTCTATGTATAATGCTTGTAGCTGTATTAATGCTGACTATGACACCAATAC
Source organism: Bacillota bacterium (assembly GCA_023412275.1). Classification (GTDB taxonomy): domain Bacteria; phylum Bacillota; class Clostridia; order Acetivibrionales; family DSM-1351; genus Ruminiclostridium. The sequence goes on along the minus strand of JAEYNY010000059.1, from coordinate 24,660 downwards.
CTCATAAGATAGTAATGGCTGAAACAGCGGCACTTAAGGAACTCAAAGGAACTGACATCTGCAACGGATTGAGAGGACAGAGTTTTAATGAAGGTTGGAAATTCAACAAGGGAGATGTAACCAATGGTCAGAGTACCAGCTTCAATGATGGTGGTTGGTCAGGGGTTACGCTGCCACACGATTGGAGCATATATAATACCTTTAATCAATCTTCTGCAGCTGGTGGCGGAGGCGGATACCTGGACGGAGGAATCGGATGGTACAGGAAAACCTTTACAATACCTTCTGATTATACCGGTAAGAAGGTATTCATTGAATTCGACGGAGCGTATATGAACAGCCAGGTATGGATTAACGGTACCTTATTGGGAACCCGTCCGTATGGGTATTCCTCCTTTGAATACGATTTAACTCCATACCTCAATATTGGAGGCAGCAACGTTATTGCAGTAAGGCTTAACAACAACCAGCCTACCAGCCGTTGGTATTCAGGAAGCGGTATTTACCGGAATGTTTGGTTGACAGTATTGGACCCGGTCCATGTAGGATACTGCGGAATGTTTGTAACAACACCTACAGTCAGCAGTAGTTCAGCCACTGCAAACATAAGCACTAAGATATTGAATCAGGGAAGTACTGCAAAATCGGTATCATTAAAAACTACAATTACGGATGCAGAGGGCAATGCAGTAGCTTCAAATACATCATCTGCAACTAGTATTACTGGCAGTGGTAGCAATACATTCAACCAGAATCTGACAGTAACAAATCCTCATTTATGGTCGCCTGCTTCACCATATCTATATACTGTTCAGACCCAAGTTATTGTCGATGGCAATGTACTAGATACATACAGTTCAACATTGGGAATCAGATATTTCAACTTTAGCTCCACATCAGGTTTTTCACTTAACGGTGTAAATATGAAGATAAACGGAGTGTGTCTACATCATGATTTAGGTGCTCTTGGTGCAGCTGTAAACTATCGTGCCATTGAAAGAGAGCTCCAGATTATGAAGGATATGGGTTGTAATGCAATTCGTACTTCACACAATCCACCTGATCCGCAGATGCTTGAAATATGCGACAGATTAGGGTTAATGGTTATGGATGAGGCATTTGACTGTTGGGAAACAGGGAAAACCACCAACGACTATCATCTGTACTTTAACAATTGGGCACAGACGGATCTTCAAGCAATGGTTACAAGGGATCGCAATCATCCGTCAATCATTATGTACGGCGTAGGTAATGAGATTCCTTCACCTACTGTGGCTACAGCTACAAAGCTTAAGAATTGGGTTAAGGATATTGACAGCACAAGGCCTGTGACATGGGGCTGTTTCGCTGTTGACATGGGAGATGAATTACATCAGTCGGTTGCAAGTGCTCTTGATTTGGTAGGCTATAATTATTTCCCATATATGTATGATAGCGGACATAACAGCCATCCCGAGTGGAAAATGTTTGGAAGTGAAACAAGCTCTGCTGTTAGAAGCCGTGGGGTTTATAAAACACCTACAAATAAAAACATTCTAACTGACACCGATAACCAGTGTTCTTCTTATGATAATAGTGTTGTCAGCTGGGGTAACAGTGCAGAATCATCATATAATGAAATCAATAAACGAAATTACATGGCGGGTGAATTCATATGGACAGGGTTTGACTATATCGGTGAACCTACACCTTACGGATGGCCTGCAAAAAGTTCATATTTTGGAATAGTGGATACCTGCGGGTTCCCGAAAGATATCTATTATTTCTATCAAAGCAAGTGGAGTACCAAGCCGATGGTTCATATACTACCTCATTGGAACTGGTCTTCAGGTACTAATGTTGAGGTATGGGCATACAGCAATTGCGATACAGTAGAATTATTCCTTAACGGTACATCACTCGGCTCAAAAACCGTTGGAACAGCGGGACATCTTTCATGGAGTGTTCCATGGTCTTCCGGAACATTGCGTGCAAAGGGCACAAAAGGCGGTACTGTGGTATACGATGAGGTTGTTACTGCAGGTTCACCTTCAAAAGTCCTGTTAAAGCCGGACAGAACATCTGTTAAAGCAGACGGTAAAGATTTGATATATATCGAAACAGATATTGCAGACACCAAAAATGTGACCGTTCCAACAGCTGACAATGCCGTGAATTTCTCTATATCAGGCCCGGGGGTAATTGTGGGAGTTGATAATGGAAATTCAATAAGTACAGAATCATATAAAGGCAACAGCCGTAAGGCTTTCAGCGGTAAGTGCCTGGTAATTGTACAACCTACCAAAGTCAACGGAACAATTGTGGTAACGGCAAGCTCCAATGGACTAGCGTCCGGAAGCGTATCCATCACTTCAACAGGAGGAGCAGAAGCACCTATCGTATCTGCCTATAAACAGATTGAGGCCGAAAACTATGATAATCAGTCAGGAACACAGAATGAAAGCTGCACGGAAGGCGGACAGGATGTGGGCTTTATTGAAAACGGGGACTACACTGTTTATAACAATGTAGATTTCGGAACCGGTGCCGAAAGCTTTAAGGCAAGAGTTGCAAGTGCTACCAGTGGAGGTAATATTGAGATTAGGCTTGACGGTCCTGACGGGACTTTAATCGGAACTTGTCCGGTTGCAGGAACAGGGGATTGGCAGACTTATGTTGATGTAAATTGCAGTGTCAGCGAGGTAACCGGAAAACATGACTTGTATTTAAAATTCACAGGGGACAGCGGATATTTATTTAACCTTAACTGGTTTACTTTTACTGCAAGGAGCTCAGCTAAATTGGGAGATTTGAATTCCGATGACCAAATAGACGCAATGGATTTCCAATTGATGAAAAAATACCTCTTAGGGCTGGGAACCATTGAGAATACAAAATTAGCTGATTTGGATGCAAGTGGTACTATTGATGTTTTAGATTTGATGCTGCTGAAACAATACTTACTGGGCACTATAACTTCTTTTCCTGGGCAGGGTAACTAATTGTCCGGGAAATGTATATAACTTAAAAATTAAAACGAAAGAGAGGAAAAAAAGATGAAACATTTATTTAAAAAAGGTTTTTCAATTGTTTTTTGCTTATTCTTAATATTTGCTAGTGCTTCGGCGGTTAACGCTGCAGCAAACGCAAATCCCTCATGGAGTGTTGACGAGAGGGTTGTTTTTCACAACCAGTGCAGCCCGTATGATTACTATGCTGCTAAAGACCCTACTATTGTTTATTACAACGGTAAGTACCTAGTTTATTACACAGGTGCAAACAAGAGCGGCGGCTGGCAAATGTGCTTCACATCTGCAAGCACAATTTCAGGCCTGAAAACAGCTACACGTACTTATATGAGTAAAATAGGAGAAAGCTATTTCTGTGCTCCTGAATTATTTTACTATGAACCTCAGAAATTATGGTACCTTGTTTATCAGGATGGTACATATGGGGCAGCTTACGCCACAACAACAACTCCTGATGATCCAAATTCATGGTCAGGGCCCAAATCCTTTGGTATATCCGGCAATATGGGATGGGATTATTATGTAATATGCGATGACCAGTATGCTTATATGTACAATACCCCAAGTGACGGTTCAGGGAAACTATATATGAGAAAAACTACTCTGGCCAATTTCCCTGGTGGCTGGAGTACACCTACTGTTGCATGCTCAAATGTTTTTGAAGGAGCAGCAGTGTACAAAAGTCTTGCAGACGGTCAGTACTATATGCTTATTGAAGCAATGATTGATGGAAGAAGCTATGAGTTGTTCACCTCATCCAGTGCCGGAGGACCATGGACTCTGGTTAACAATAAATGGGCAACAAGAAGCAATCTTACAAAATATAATTCCGATAAATGGACAACTAACGTATCACACGGTGAACTTATTCGTGCAGGATATAATCAGAAACTGGAAATAAACGATATAAACAAGGTTGATTTTCTTATTCAGGGTACTACCGATATGACTCCTGAATATCAGCAAATCATATGGGATTTAGGTCTTATCAGAAACTACGACGGAAGCCCGGATACACCTGTTACCCCAAAATCTGCTTTTGAAAAAATAGAGGCTGAGAGTTGGAATAGCCAGTCAGGAATCCAGAATGTAACCTGTGATGAAGGAACCGAGGCTGTAGGTTATACCGAAAACGGGGATTACAGTGTATACAAGAGTATAGATTTCGGCAGTGGTGCTACCGGCTTCCAAGCAAGAGTGTCAAGTGCCACCAACGGAGGCAAGATCGAAATAAGACTTGACAGTGCAACCGGAACTCTGGTTGGGACTTGTGCAGTTAGTGGAACAGGCGGATGGCAGGTCTTTACAGATGCAAACTGCGATGTAAGCGGTGTAAGCGGTCAACATGACGTATACTTGAAATATGTTGGAGATAGCGGATATTTAATCAACCTTAATTGGTTTAAATTCAGTAATACACCTGTTAGCACAGGAAAATTAGGTGATGTAAATTCTGATGGGCAAATAGATGCCATCGACTTACTATTGTTGAAAAAATATATTCTGGGCTCCGGAACAATAGAAGATACAAAGCTTGCGGATTTAGATGCCAACGGTGAAGTTAATGCAATTGACTTCGCACTTATGAAGCAATATCTACTGGGCATTATAATTGTATTCCCGGGAGAAGGTACTACTGAACCTACAGAACCTACTACTCCAAAATTCCATTGCTTCTTATTGCTAGGACAGTCCAATATGGCCGGATATGCTGCATCACAGGCTTCCGATAAGGTGGAAGACCCTCGTGTACTTGTACTGGGCTATGATAATAACGCTGCATTGGGCAGGGTAACAGACCAATGGGATGTAGCATGTCCTCCTCTTCATGCTTCTTGGCTGGATGCCATCGGACCTGGTGATTGGTTTGGAAAGACTATGATACAAAAAGTTCCCTCTGGCGATACCATCGGTTTAATACCATGTGCTATAAGTGGTGAAAAGATTGAGACTTTTATGAAGTCAGGAGGAACTAAATACAATTGGATTATAAATCGTGCAAAACTTGCTCAGCAAAAAGGTGGAGTAATTGAAGGAATTATTTTCCACCAGGGCGAATCAAATAGTGGTGACACAAGTTGGCCTGGAAAGGTAAAAACATTGGTTACTGACTTAAGAACAGATTTGAATCTGGGTAATGTCCCCTTTATTGCAGGTGAATTGCTTTATAGCGGACCATGTGCAGGTCACAATACACTGGTAAATCAACTGCCTTCCTTGATTACAAATAGCTATGTTGTTTCAGCTGACGGATTGGTTGTAGATCCTGCAGATACACAATATCGTCTACACTTCGGTCATGATTCATCAGTTACTTTGGGTAAACGCTATGCAGAAAAAATGATTCAAGCACTGAAATGGTAAACGGGTAGGAAACTTGGGGATAGGGTGACAAGTACCAACAGCCGACACCTAAATTAAAAAAATAACCCGGAATAGATTCTAAAATATAAGCACAGGCCGGGATACTTAAAAACTGGCCTGTGTTTTTTTATTCAGGAGGTATTTCATGAAGATAAATAAGAAATTTATCAGGAAATTCGGTGCTACTATCTTGGCGGGGGTACTGATTACAAGTGGAAATTTACCTTTTAGCAGTTACAAATCAATGGCTGCCACTGCAGACACCGTTGGAACTGATGAGGTTATTACTCAGGATAATGACTTGAAATTATTGTACAATAGTATGGCGGGGAGTAATTTTTCAGGCGATCCGTACGACATTAATGAATCATTTTACAAGGCATTACCCCTTGGAAACGGTCGTATTGGTGCAATGGTTTACGGGAACTATCCTGATGAGAGAATTGATTTGAATGAAGCTACCTTTTGGAGCAGCGGTCCCGGCAACAATAATAGAGCTGGAGCTGCCAACTCTTTGAAAACTGCTCAGGATCAATTGTTTACAGGTCAATATAAAACAGGTAGCACCACTATTGCCAATAGTATGATAGGCGGTGGAGAAGCAAAGTATCAATCAATCGGGGATTTAAAACTTTCATTTGGACACAGTTCGGTATCAAATTACTCCAGACAGCTTGATATGAATACCGGAGTTGTTTCCAGTGATTATACATACAATGGAAAACAGTATCACAGAGAGTCTTTTGTAAGCTATCCTGACCAGGTAATGGTAACAAAGATTACATGTAGCTCACCGGGTTCAATATCACTTACTGCCGGGTACGAGTCTTCACTTACGGGTCAGTATACCGTTTCTACCTCGGGTAATGACACCATAGTAATGAATGGACACGGGGATTCTGATAATGGTATTTCGTATGCGGTTTGGTTTTCGACACGCTCAAAGATTATTAATTCAAATGGTTCAGTCTCAGCTAACAATAACCAAATATCCGTTTCAAATGCAGATTCAGTGGTTATCCTGACCTCTATCCGTACAAATTTTATAAATTATAAAACCTGTAATGGAGATGAAAAGGGAAAAGCCACTACAGACATTACAAACGCTTCGGCAAAATCATATGAAACCTTATATAACAACCATGTTGCAGACTATCAGAACTTATTCAAGAGAGTGGACGTAGATCTGGGAGGAAGCGGAAGCGAAAATAGCAAACCTATGGGGCAACGCATATCTGAATTTGGGACGACAAATGACCCGAAATTGGCTAAAGTGCTTTTCCAATACGGAAGATATTTAATGATTAGTGCTTCCCGAGATTCTCAGCCTATGAACCTTCAGGGAATCTGGAATAAATTCCGCAATCCTGCATGGGGCTGTAAAATGACCACTAATATAAACTATGAAATGAATTATTGGCCTGCCTTTACTACAAATTTAGCCGAGTGCTTTGAGCCGTTTGTTGAAAAGGCAAAAGCACTTCAGGCCCCCGGTAATGAAACTGCCCGTGCCCATTACAACATATCAAACGGATGGGTATTACACCATAATACCGACTTATGGAACAGGACAGCTCCTATTGATGGTGAATGGGGTTTCTGGCCAACGGGTGCCGGATGGGTTTCCAACATGCTTTATGATGCATACAACTTTAATCAGGACACAGCATATCTGAACGAAATCTATCCCGTAATAAAGGGAGCAGCGGACTTTTTACAAACTCTGATGCAGTCAAAAAGTATAAACGGACAAAATTATCAGGTTATCTGTCCTAGTACTTCACCAGAACTTACGCCACCAAGTACCAGCGGAGGACAGGGGGCATATAACAGTTACGGTGTAACTATGGATAATGGAATAAGCCGGGAACTTTTCAAGGATGTAATTCAGGCAGCAGGGATACTCAATGTTGATTCTACATTCCGTTCAACTCTTCAGTCAAAGGTTTCACAGATCAAACCTGACACTATAGGCAGTTGGGGACAATTGCAGGAATGGGCTTATGACTGGGACAGCCAGTCAGAAAGAAACCGCCACATATCCTTTGCCTATGACCTGTTCCCGGGAATGGAGATAAACAAACGGAATACACCGTCTATTTCCAGTGCAGTAATTAAATCCCTGAATACAAGAGGAGATGCCGGAACAGGTTGGTCCGAAGCTTGGAAACTAAATTGCTGGGCACGACTGGAAGATGGAGCTCATGCATACAATCTAGTCAAACTGCTTATTTCACCTGTTAATAAAGACGGACGACTCTATGACAACTTATGGGATGCACATCCTCCGTTCCAGATAGACGGAAACTTTGGATTTACCTCAGGAATAGCAGAAATGCTTTTGCAAAGTCATAATAATGAAATTCAGCTTTTGCCGGCCTTACCAAGCCAATGGTCAACGGGACATGCTAATGGCCTTTGTGCACGTGGAAATTTCACTGTTACTAAAATGAATTGGGAAAATGGTGTTTTAACAGGTGCTACTATTAAATCAAATTCAGGTAATGTTTGTAATGTCCGTTACGGAAACAAAACCATAAGCTTTCCAACAAAGGAAGGATACACCTATCAGTTGGACGGTTCATTACAATTGGTAGAACCCGGTACAATCCTGACAAATGTGGCATTGAATAAGACTGCCACTGCTTCAGGGTCAAATACCGGTGAAGAGGGCGGAAAAGCTGTAGATGGTTCAACTACTACCAAATGGTGTCATGATAACGGTATTAGTGGCGAATGGCTGCAAGTCGATCTTGGCGCAAAGTATGATATCAGTCGCTGGGTTGTGAAGCATGCCGGTGTTTCCGAAGCAATCAGATTCAATACCAGGGATTTCACCCTGCAAAAGAGTGATGACGGAACTACCTGGACTGATGTTGATGTGGTTTATGGAAACCAGCAGAATATTACCGACAGAAATGTTTCCACCTTTAATACAAGATATGTACGCCTGTATATAAATACCGCAACTCAGGATAACTCCGGGGGTGCCAGAATTACTGAACTTGAACTCTGGGGCAAACCCAGCATCGATATTCCGAAATCTGCGTTTTCACAAATAGAAGCAGAAGAGTTCAGCAGCCAATATGGAGTACAAGCTGAAACCTGTAGCGAAGGTGGACAGGATGTTGCATTTATTGAAAATGAAGATTTTGCTGTTTATAACAATATTGATTTCGGAGAAGGTGCCAAAAGCTTTCAGGCAAGAGTATCAAGCGCCACCAGTGGAGGAAACATTGAAATCAGGCTTGACAGTATTGACGGCCCCTTGGTAGGGACTTGTCCCGTCACGGGAACAGGCGATTGGCAGACTTGGGCTGATGTAAACAGCAATATCAGCGGAGTAAGCGGTAAACATGATTTATACCTGAAATTTACCGGGGACAGCGGATACCTGTTCAACCTTAACTGGTTTAAATTCACTAATGTACCCATTGTAACAGGGAAACCGGGTGATATAAATAATGACGGACAAATAGATGCAATAGATTTACTACTGTTTAAGAAATATTTATTGGGCTTAGAAACAATAGAAAATACTGAATTAGCTGATTTGGATGCAAATGGAGAGGTAAATGCAATTGATTTCTCACTGCTAAAAAAATACCTTTTAGAACAATAGTCCTTTAAAACAAAAATTTAAATAAGGAGATTAGGTGATGATAAAAAAGTTTTTAAGTATTTTATTGACAGGTTTATTACTTACTACTTTCATGAATTTTTTTACAATTAACGCATCAGCAGCTACACTACCGACCTTGCCGCCAACGGGATTTGACACGATTCAGAGCAGTATTCCTCATGGGCAGGTAAGTTATTTCAATTATCAATCCACAGCTACAAACAGCCAGAGGAGAGCCAGAATTTATCTGCCTCCGGGATATTCAAAAAATAATAAATACAGTGTTCTTTATTTGCTACACGGATACGGCGGAAATGAAAACGATTGGTGCGACAGCGGTTCAGCTAATGTTATCCTTGATAATCTCATTGCAGCCGGTAGCATCAAGCCTTTCATTGTAGTAATGCCAAATGCCAATGCAACAGGCACAGGAATATCTGATGGATATGCAAATTTCAAAAACGATTTGCTCAAAAGCCTTATTCCATATGTTGAATCAAATTATTCCGTTTATACGGACCGTCTTCACAGAGCACTTGCCGGACTTTCTCTTGGCGGTGCACAATCTATGAATTTTGGTCTTACAAACCTCAATCAGTTTGCATATGTAGGCGGTTTTTCTCCGGGGGGGCCTGCTTCCATAACAGATGTTAATATGTTTCCGGATCCTACTGCCACAAAAGAGCAGATAAAGCTTTTATTTCTCTGCATCGGTACCAATGATAATACGTCCTTCTGTGAAACAATTGTTAATAATTGCAAGAAATATAGTATACCTTATACATATTTTCTTATTCAGGGAAGAGGTCACGATTGGAGTGTCTGGAAACCAAGTCTGTGGAATTTCTCGCAAATGGCAAGTGCTGTCGGATTCACAGATTATACTCCTACAACACCCCCTGAGCCAATTTCAGCTTTTACACAGATAGAAGCCGAGAGTTTTGGCAGCCAGTCGGGTATTCAGACCGAAACCTGTTCAGAAGGCGGGCAAGAGGTAGGTTATATTGAAAATGGAGACTATCTTGTATTCAATAATGTTGATTTTGCCAACGGAGCAGCAAGTTTTCAGGCAAGGGTATCGAGTGCCACCAGCGGAGGAAACATTGAAATCAGACTTGACAGTGTTGACGGCCCCTTAGTAGGGACTTGTTCCGTTAAGGGAACAGGTGATTGGCAGACTTGGGCTGATGTAAACTGCAATATCAGCGGAGCAAGCGGTAAACATGATTTGTACCTGAAATTTACCGGGGACAGCGGATACCTGTTCAACCTTAACTGGTTCAAATTCTTTAGTTCATCCATTGTAACGGGAAAACCGGGTGACATAAATAACGACGGACAAATAGATGCAATAGATTTACTGCTATTTAAGAAATATTTATTGGGCCTGGAAACAATAGAAAATACGGAATTGGCTGATTTGGATGCAAATGGTGAGGTAAATGCAATTGATTTCTCACTGCTAAAAAAATATCTGCTAGAGACAATCTAGAAATTAATTAGGAGGTAAGAATATGATAACAAGTATTAAAAAAATCTTTAGTGTAGTTTTGGTTTGTTTAATTGTTTTTTCGCTAGTATTCACAGTACAGATAACAGAGGTTTCAGCAGCAAGTGATGTAACTGTTAATCTGTCAGCAGAAAAGCAGGAAATGCGTGGCTTCGGTGGAATGGTTCACACCGGTTGGCAGTCTGATTTAACTGCTGCTCAAAGAGAAACAGCTTTTGGTAATGGAGATGGACAGCTGGGTTTTTCTATTTTAAGAATCCATGTTGACGAAAACAGCAGTAACTGGTCAAAAGAAGTAGCAACTGCTAAAAGTGCTATAGCACACGGTGGTATTGTTTTCGCTTCCCCTTGGAACCCTCCCACATCAATGCAGGAAAAATTTACTCGTAATGGTACTGCAAATCAGACACGTTTGAAATACGACCAATATTCAGCATATGCACAGCACCTAAATAATTTTGCAAAATATATGAAAGACAACGGAGCTCCACTTTACGCTATATCTGTTCAGAACGAGCCTGATTACGCTGATACATGGACATGGTGGACACCACAGGAAATGCTTAACTTCATGAAAAATAATGCTGGCTCAATTACCGAGGCAAAGGTAATAGCTCCTGAATCATTTCAATACTTAAAGAATATGTCAGCCCCCATATTGAACGATTCTACAGCCCTTGCAAATATGGATATTCTGGGTGCACATTTCTATGGTACCAGCGTCAGTAATATGCCTTATCCCCTTTTCCAACAAAAAGGAGCGGGAAAAGAGCTTTGGATGACAGAAGTATATGTTCCAAACAGTAATGCAGACTCTGCAGATCGCTTTCCGGAAGCCTTGGATGTTGCATATAACATGCATAACGGTATAGTCGAAGGGAATTTTCAGGCATATGTCTGGTGGTACATCCGCAGGTCATATGGCCCCATGAAAGAAGACGGAACCATGAGTAAACGTGGTGCCATGATGGCTCAGTACTCCAAATTTGTTCGTCCGGGATACATAAGAGTTGATGCAACAAAGAACCCGGATACAAACGTATATATATCTGCTTATAAAGGCGATGGTAAGGCTGTAATTGTTGCCATTAACAAAGGCACTTCTGCGGTAAGTCAGAAGTTTAATTTACAGGGTGCATCAGCAGTATCTAAAGTATCTTCATGGATAACCGACGGCAGTAGAAATGTAGCAGCATCAACTTCATACACCGGAACATCTTTTACAGCTCAACTTCCGGCTCAAAGTGTTACAACCTTTGTAGCAGATCTTGGAACCATAATTCCTGTAGAAAAAGATGCTTTTTCCCAATTGGAGGGAGAAGCTTATGACGACCAGTCAGGAACTCAGAACGGAAGCTGCAGTGAAGGCGGAGAATGTCTGGGATACATAGAAAACGGCGATTATGCAGTTTACAAGGCTGTTAATTTCGGAGAAGGTGCACAAAGCTTTAAGGCAAGAGTATCAAGTGCCACTAGTGGTGGAAACATTGAAATCAGGCTGGATAGCCCTACCGGTACTTTAGCAGGAACTTGCCCCGTTGCAGGAACAGGTGATTGGCAGACTTGGACTGATGTAACCTGTAATATCAGCGGAGTAAGCGGTAAACATGACGTATACCTGAAATTTACGGGAGACAGCGGATACCTGTTTAACATTAACTGGTTCACATTTACTAAAGAAAACAATACAGTAAAACTAGGTGATTTAAATGGGGACGGGCAGATAGATGCAATTGATTTTCAAATAATGAAAAAGCACCTTTTGGGTCTGGGTACAATTGAAAACACAAAAGTTGCTGATTTGGATGCCAACGGAGCGGTGGATGCACTGGATCTTCTACTTCTGAAACAATACTTACTGGGAACTATAACTGTTTTTCCAGGACAAGGTGCAATATAATGCCATAGTTATTTAACAAAAATGGCTAAAGTGAAATTCCAGTCAGGTGAATTAGCTTAATGTAGGGCGTTGCCTGACTGGAATTCATTAATTTAAATAGGTGGTGGTAGAGTGTGAAAAAACATGTTATTCCTGCGGCGCTTGCTATAGTTGTTCTGATAGTTATTTTAACAGCCTCCTGCTCGGACCGCCGTAAAAACTTGGAGCTTTTGTCCGGTGATTCAATTCCTTCAAATGCTAAACTATTTAGTGTTTCAGGTGAATCATATAAAATAAGCGACTTCAAAAGTAAATATAAAGTTGTGTTTTACCTTGACAGTACAAATGAAGATTGTATGAAAAGATTGGACTGTATTTCAAAAACGATTAGTCTTCTTAGCAGTAAAGATATCAGTTGTTTATTAGTTTGGGAAGACATTATACCCGTAGGGGATATACAAAAAGCAGGAATTGATAAAAGTTATAATTATTCTCTAAAACACAAGTTAAGTCTGAGTGAATCAAAGCCAAATGCTTTTCTTGTGGATGAAAAGAACAAAATTGTAATGTTAACGGGCTACAGCTACATATCTTTAATAAACGAATTGATTAATTTAAACGGGAAAACAGATTTAAGTGTTAAGGCAGGAGAAATGATTGTAAATAATGTATCCAAGCCAGGTAGTTTCCCCGATAATCGCAACGGAAAGACACTTCTTATGTTCATGTCATCAGGCTGCAAGATATGTAGAGTCAGTGAAGATATTGTGAGTAAAAATATTGATTCAATGGGTAAAAAAATAAATATAATAACAGTACGTCCGGATTTTGATACAAGACATTCTTATGATAAGAATTTTGAAATGGACCCCCAACAGATATATTTTAATATATTCTGCAATAAACTGGGTATCCAAGCTTCAAACCGAAAATACCCAATGTTTTTAATAATAAACAACGACTATTCCGTTGAAAAGCTATTTACAGATGCCAATGAGGCAGTTAAATACATTTTGGGGTTATAAACCGGCAGATGGGGAGTATACAATGAGAAAGTTTGCGATTTTCCTTTTAGTATTGTTATTGTTGGCATATGGAAGTGTTTTCAGGTCTTGGGCTGAAAGTGAAAATAAGGTCACTATAGTATACTTTTATAGCCCTACATGTGCCTCCTGCAGTAGTATGTCGGACTTCCTTGAGAATTTTAGTGAAAGCCATAAAAACCTTGATTTAAGGAAGTATGATATATCTGATTTGAGAAACAAAAGTCTGCTGGACAAGTATAGTGAAGCATACAATGTTTCCCCTGAAGATGATGGGATTGTTCCTGTTGTGTTCATTAGGGACAAATATTACACAGACGAAGAATTCATTAGAACCAATCTTGAAAAAGTGTTAAATACCCCTGGGGCAAAAACACTAGAGATTGATAATTCGGCAGAAACCCATGAAAAAGATATTAGGAGGTTCAAAGGCTTTACGATTCCAAGCGTATTCCTGGCAGGTGTTGTTAATGGTTTGAATCCCTGTTCTTTGTCCATGCTACTGTTTTTTTTATCTCTACTGACTGTAAAAAAAGAAAAAGTAATGAAAATAGGGATGTCTTTTATTTCAGGCAAGTTTCTTGCATATGTACTGTTGGGAACAATTCTATTCCAGTTCTTGTCAATGTTTGATTTCAGGCTATTTAATACATTGTTCAAAATAATTTTTGCAGTTGTACTGCTAGTGCTGATTGTTATGAGCATACAGGATTATTTTGCAGCTAAAGCTGAAAGATATGATAAAATACGCCTGCAACTTCCCGAAGTACTTAGAAGGTTCAACCATGGGGTAATAAAAAAAGTATCGGGCTTTGCAAACCTGAAAATAATATTGTTATTAGGTTTCCTGATGGGAATAGTTATATCCTTGGGGGAGTTTCTGTGTACAGGGCAAATCTATCTTGCTACTATTATTACAATTTTTCAGACAAATTCACAGTTAAGTCTTCAGGCATTGAGTTCCCTTCTGGTGTACAATTCAGGAGTCATTTTGCCCCTTGTTATTTTGTTGTTTCTGGTGTACAAGGGCAAAGAAATTTTTGATGTCTCAGAGGCAATAAGGGAACGGCTTCATATCATAAAGATAATAAACGCACTAATTTTGGCTTTATTCTTTGTAATAATCCTTGTATTTTTTTAGCTTAATTGGAGGTGTAGGGACACATGCAGCCTAGAAGAATACTATTTATTGATAGAAAAGGCAGCATCAATCATGAATGTAAGTTAAATTCGCTGCCTTTTAAAGATGAAATAATCATTGGAAAGAGTATCGAATTGTTTAATGACCGTGAGCCATGTATTATTCACAGAACATATGTAATGAAAAAGCTTATGATGGAAATAAACGAATATTTTAACGAAGTGCTCCCCATAGGAAAGGGACAAATTGCCTTGGAGGAGGTACCAAACAATATTAGAGAGCTTTTGAACATAAGTAATGAAGTGGTTAAAATTCAACTTGATTCGTAAGGAGGTATTTTAAATGCAAAAAAGTATAAAAACTCAAATTCCAAAATTGTTGTACATAACAATGCTGGTTTCGGTTTTAGCTTTAGTTTTATTTTTTCCCAAAAACGCATTTGCTTCAACCCCTGATTGGGACAGTGTATTTAAAAATTCAGACTCATGGTTTGGCAGTTCAGATGGAATTGCACTGGCTGACAGTATTGTTCAGTACCAGCTGTCAGACGGAGGCTGGAGGAAGGACATGACAACAAGTAGTAGCGGGTCGTGGGGCAAATCAACAATTGACAATGACACCACCACTTCTCAGATAAAGGTTTTAGCAAAGACTTACAATCAGACCAAAAACACAAAATATCTGACTGCTTGTCAAAAAGGTATCGACCTTTTACTGAACGGGCAGTATTCCAACGGTGGATGGCCCCAAGTATTCAACGATGCAGGAACATATCATGCACACATTACCTACAATGATAATGCTATGATTCATGTAATGTACTTATTAACCGATGTATCAAAAAAGTCAGGGGATTATACCTTCATAGATTCCACCAGAGCTTCAAGAGCAAGCAGTGCAATTCAAAAAGGTATCCAATGCATATTAAACACACAGATAATTGTCAATGGTGTAAAAAACGCATGGTGTCAGCAGCATGATGAATTCACTCTGAAGCCTGCAAGTGCAAGGGCCTATGAATTGCCCTCCAATTGTACCAGCGAGAGTGTAGGTATTGTAAATTATCTAAAGGGAATCAGTAACCCAAGTACAGAAATAACAAATGCAATCAATTCAGCTGTTAGCTGGTTTGCACAGGTTAAAATACTGGGGATTAAAGTAGTTGACACAGGAGATGACAGAGTAGTTGTCAGCGATCCTTCAGCACCCCCTATATGGGCACGTTTTTATGAAATGGGTACCAATAGGGCGATGTTCGTTGACCGTGACGGCTCCATTCATTATCAAATGTCAGAAATTAGTCAGGAAAGAAGAGATGGTTATGCTTGGTATGGTGATTGGCCCAAAAACCTTGTTAAAGATACCGTTATACCCACACCTATTCCCGATGGTCAATATATAAAATCTCTGATAGTAAACGACACGGATAATGCCGCAGACTGGTCTATTCAGACCAATTTACAGGTAGGAGATACAATATACGGAGATAGAACCTTCACATTTGTTCAAATTCCCCAAAGCCTTGCAGGTGCTGAATGGATAAGAACAGCATGCGATTCAAAACTATACACCTCAGATGAAGCCTCCTTTACTGCAAAATCGGATATAACTGTTTATGTGGCCCTGGACACAAGAGTTACCAGCATACCTACCTGGTTTGGCAGTTGGACCAAAACCGACGAATCATTAAGTACAGATAATGCCGTTACATATAATATTTATAAAAAGGATTTTACTACCGGTTCAAGCGTGGTACTTGGAACTAACGGAGCATCTTCAAGTGTAGTGAATTACACTGTGATGGTAAAGCCTAAATCCATAATTCTCAAAGGTGACGTAAATGGAGATGGGGCAGTAGATGCTTTGGATTTTGCACTTGTAAAGAGGTACTTACTGAATGGAGTAACTGACGGAATGAATTTACAGGCAGCAGATATGAATAATGATAATTCCGTAAATGCAATCGATCTGGCACTCATTAGAGGTGATATTTTGTACTGATACTGATATATAAGGGAGGGACCACCTATGAATAGAGAAAGATTTTTTCAGTTAGTTTTGATTCTTATCTTTGTGTTTCAAACCATGGTTGGCTCATTTTTCATGTCAAAAGTTGGAGCAGTGTCCTATGATATGGTTGTAGCAAAGGATGGAAGTGGTAATTTTACTACGGTACAGGCAGCTATAAATAGCGTACCGTCCAATAGCCAGACCAGAACAACCATATTTATCAAAAATGGTACATATAAAGAAAAAATCAACATTTCGTCATCTAAAATTAATATTTCGTTGATTGGAGAAAGCAAAGCAGGCACTGTTTTAACCTACAATGATGCAGCTAGCACCAAAACATCCTCTGGAGGAACGTTAGGTACAACAGGAAGTGCCAGTGTTACTATTGCAGGAGCCGGTTTTCAGGCCGAGAACATAACTTTTGAAAATTCATATGATGAGGCTGCCTACGGCAGCAGTCAGGCAGTGGCAGTTCTTGCAAAAGCAGATAAGATGGTATTCAAAGGCTGTTCTTTCAAAGGAAATCAGGATACCCTGTATGCAAACGGCGATGGTTGCAGGCAGTATTATTACAATTGTTATATTGAGGGGGATGTAGATTTCATATTTGGATCTGCAAATGCGGTATTTGACAGCTGTGAAATTTTTTCTCTCAACAGAAGCGGAGGGTGTGTTACGGCACCTAGTACAAAGGCAACTCAAAAGGGATATCTGATTTACAAATGTAAACTCACAAGTAGCTCAAGTCCCAAATCAATTTATCTGGGAAGACCTTGGATTCCAAGTTCCGACACTACTCAGACAACCCCAAAGGTATTGTACCGGGAATGTGAATTAGGTTCACATATTGCTGATGCGGGATGGACTGTCATGTCAGGTAACAATCCTGCAAACTTTGAAATGTGGGAGTATCAGAATACCGGTGCAGGCGCAAATACATCCAGAAAGCAACTACCTTCCTCAAAGGCAGCAGATTATACGATGGAGAAATTCCTTTCAGGGTCGGATGGTTGGAATCCAAATGTAAACGAAAATATTCCTGTGCCCATTCCGGATGGACAATACATAAAGTCACTGGTTGTAAACGATTCAATAAATAGTGCAAACTGGTCTATTCAGTCAAATTTACAGGTGGGAAACCTAATATACGGTGACAGGACATATAAATTCACACAGATTCCACAAAGTCTTATTGGTTGTGAATGGATAAGGACGGCATGTGATTCCAAAATGTATTCGGCAGATGAAGCCTCCTTTATAGCAAAATCAGATATAACTGTTTATGTTGGCTTGGATACCAGAGTGACAAGTACTCTTGGTTGGCTAAGCAGTTGGACTGCAACGGGGGATACCTTGGTAAGCGATAATAATTCAGTTGCTTACAATTTGTACAAAAAGGATTTTACTGCCAATTCCCTTGTGACATTGGGAACTAACGGTGCATCCTCTAGCACCGTAAACTATGCAGTTATTGTAAAGTCAAAGACAGCTGATGTTCTTCCGGGTGATTTAAATGAGGACGGGACAGTAAGTGCCTTGGATTTTGCGTTACTGAGGAAGTACATATTGACCGGGATAGCTGATGGTATAAATTTAACAGCAGCAGATGTGAATAACGACGGAAATGTAAATGCTTTGGATTATGCACTGTTAAAAAGCTATTTATTAAGTGGTACTTAAAATAAATAAGGAGGGGTAAATATGTTAAAAAAGGTGTTTCTGGTCTTTCTAATTTGTGTAATGCTGGTTACTTGTTGTAGTTTTCAACAATCTGCATTTTCTGCAACAGCACGACAAATGGAAAATTTGGATAGGGGTGTAGTAGCAGTTAAAGTCAGCACCGGTGTTTTTGTAAGTTGGCGTGTATTGGGAACCGAAACCTCTGATGTAACCTATAATCTTTACCGGGACTCTGTTAAGTTGACCAACATATCCGGGGCGAGCAACTATATTGACAAGTCAGGGACTACAAGCTCAAAGTACTCTGTAAGTGCCGTAGTAAACGGCAGTGAACAGCCAATATCACCATCAGTAAGTGTATGGGGAAGTAATTATCTGCAGATTCCTCTCCAGATTCCGGATGGAGGAACTACACCTGACGGAGTAGCTTATACATATAGTGCAAATGACTGCAGTGTTGGGGATCTGGATGGTGACGGACAATATGAAATTGTTTTGAAATGGGATCCGTCAAATGCCAAGGATAACTCCCAAAGCGGTTATACCGGGAATGTGTATATTGATGCCTATAAAATGAACGGTAAACGCCTATGGAGGATTGACCTGGGTAAAAATATCCGCGCAGGTGCCCATTATACACAATTCATGGTATACGATCTCAATGGAGACGGTAAAGCTGAAATGGCATGTAAGACGTCAGACGGTACAAAAGATGGTATCGGAAATGTTATAGGCAACGCCGGTGCAGACTATCGTAATTCATCGGGATATGTGCTTACAGGTTCTGAATATCTTACCATATTTGAAGGAACCACAGGTAAGGCACTTTACACAGGAAACTATGAACCTGCAAGAGGTACAGTTTCCAGTTGGGGAGATTCATACGGTAACCGTGTAGACCGTTTTCTGGCGTGTATTGCATATCTCGATGGTGTGCACCCCAGTCTTGTTATGTGCCGGGGATATTATACAAGAGCAGTATTAGTTGCTTACGACTGGAATGGCTCTACATTAACAAAACGTTGGAC
Source organism: Bacillota bacterium (assembly GCA_023412275.1). Classification (GTDB taxonomy): domain Bacteria; phylum Bacillota; class Clostridia; order Acetivibrionales; family DSM-1351; genus Ruminiclostridium. Next base: position 5,372 of record JAEYNY010000059.1, on the reverse strand, counting down.
CTTTGATAGTAATAGCAGCGGTAATTCCGGTTATGCGGGACAAGGTAACCACAATCTTAGTGTAGCTGATGTGGATGATGATGGAAAGGATGAGATTGTCTATGGTTCATGTACCATTGATGATTCAGGAAAGGGACTGTATACTACAAATTTGGGGCACGGGGATTCAATGCATCTGGGTGACCTTAATCCAAACAGGCCCGGCCTTGAAGTCTGGTCCTGCCATGAGGACGCAGCCGGTAATGGAGGAGTAGGTGCATCCTTCCGTGATGCTAAGACAGGAAGCGTAATTTTTAAGTTTGCGGCATCCGACGACGTGGGAAGAGCGTGTTCGGCAGATTTAACCGCACAATATCCGGGTGAGGAGGTATGGGCTGCAGGTTCACCGTTGTATAGTTGTACAGGACAGAATATCGGTTCAGCACCTTCTCAGAAGAATTTCGCAATATGGTGGGACGGCGATGAGCTTCGTGAGCTTTTAGACGGTACAAGCATAACTAAATACGGTGGAGGGACCTTGCTTTCAGCCGGAGGTTGTGCTTCCAATAACGGAACAAAATCAACTCCATGCCTTCAAGCTGACATTTTGGGAGACTGGAGAGAAGAGGCTGTATGGAGAACATCTGATAATAAATATTTAAATATTTATACAACCACAGATTTGACTAGCAGACGTATTTATACCTTAATGCACGATTCTGTATACAGACTGGGAATTGCTTGGCAGAACGTAGCATATAACCAGCCTCCCCATACCGGTTTTTTCCTGGGAAGTGGCATGGCGACACCTCCGCAGCCTTCTATATATCTTGCAGGTGGTAGTCCTATTACAATGGATGGTAAACTGATAAAAGCGTTAACAGTAAATGATACCGAAAATTCTGCTGACTGGTCAATCCAACAAAATCTTCAGGTTGGCGACGTGGTATACGGTGACAGGACATATAAATTCACACAGGTTCCACAGGAACTTATGGGTTCAGAATGGATAAGGACGGCATGTGACTCCAAAATATATTCCACGGATGAAGCCTCCTTTACGGCAAAATCAGATATAACGGTTTATGTTGGTTTGGATACAAGAGCCACAAGTATTCCGGATTGGTTAAGCGGTTGGACTGCAACGGGTGAAACTTTGGTAAGCGATAATAATTCTGTAGGATACAATCTCTATAAAAAGGATTATGCAACAGATTCCCCTGTAACCCTTGGAACAAACGGTGCCTCCGCTAGTATAGTAAACTATGTTGTTATTGTAAAACCACAGACAGCCGATTTCCTTTTAGGTGATGCAAATGGTGATGGGGAAGTAAATTCTCTTGATTATGCTACCCTAAAGTCATATCTGCTGGGAAAGATAAGTTTATCTCAGGAGGCCATGAAGGCAGTAGATTTTAATAATGATAATACAATAGATGCTATTGATTTAGCCCTGTTCAGAAAGAATTTGTTAGGCGGGCCTATATATACTATAAATTAGTAAATAATAATTAATAATTAATAATAACCCAAATAAAGAGCCGGGAAGAAAAAACTTCCGGCTCTTTATATATATTTAACCACTTTCTAAGTGGTGCTAAATGCCGTTGCATTCAAATATTTACATCACAGTTTTTATTTGCTATATTATATTTTATATGCCTTGGAATGTTTTTATCACTTAATATAACACTTTTATAATAGTTATTTATTAATTCTTGTTAGGGGGATTTATTTGGAAAAGAAACCAAAAGAGGTGTCAAATTTAACTTCAATAAAGAATAATATCTTTGCTTTGAAAATAGCATGGAGTATTACAAAAAGCAATGTAATCCACGCATTGATATTAAATATCTTAGGATATTTTGAATGGGTATTTTTTAGCACAATTTTTATGAGGTACATAATCAATGCATTTGAAAAGAAAATGAGCTTTAACAGCATAATGGTATTTATATTAATTTGCGGGGCGGTGTTTGCTTTAATTGGTTTATACAGGAGCTATGTAAACAACGTTGCTTTTCCTCTGAACAACACTAAAACATACGAAGGACTGTATCTGAGACTGTATCAGAAGGCTAGAAATGTTGAATTGAGCTGCTTTGAAGATGCAGAATTCTATAATAAATACACTATGGCAATTGACGGGGCCGGAGACAAAATTGCAAGCGTAGTAAAAAACGTATGGGGCATATTAGTAGGTATATTTGCAACTATAATAGTATTTTTTTCTATGTATGACATAGACAAGTTAGCTGTGTTATTTGTAATCTTCCCAATAATAGGAAACTTCATTTTTGGCGGCATTTTGAACAAATTGGAGTTGAAAAGATACAGGGAAGGCATACCCAGTGAGAGAGTTTTCCAATATGTAAACAGGGTTATGTACCTGGCTGAATATGCAAAAGAAATGCGACTATCCAATATTTACAGCCTGATAAAGGAAAAATATAACGAAGCTATAAAGAAGACTATCAGTATAGCAGATAAATATGCATCTAAAACAATAATAATGGAAGTACTGAAAGTTGTATTTACATTTTCCATAATTTTTGAGGGTGTCCTTCTTTACGGTACTTACAGAGCAATTGTGGTAAAGAGTATTTCTCTTTCGGAACTTGCAGTGCTTTCAAGTACCATGGTGTCTGCTACATGGATTTTAATCGGGTTGTTTAACAATATTGTGGAGGCTATGAAGAATGGACTATTCGTAAATTACCTCCGTACCTTTATTGAATACAAGGAAATTATTCCTGAAGATTGGGACGGGGATATACCTGAGCCTGTTATTTCATCTATTGAATTCCGCAATGTCAGCTTTTCTTACAAAGACGGCAAATATGCGTTGAAAAATCTGAACTTTAGTATATCAGGAAATAATGTTGTAGCTGTTGTTGGACATAATGGAGCAGGAAAATCAACTATCATCAAGCTATTGTTTCGCCTTTATGATCCTACCTCCGGAGAAATTCTTGTAAACGGTCGAAACATAAAAGAGTATAATCTCAGGGCTTACCGGCAATTGTTTGCTGCAGCTTTTCAGGACTACAAGGTCCTTGCTCTCTCTGTAAAAGATAATGTTTTGATGGGGCATAAAGTTGAAAATGAGGATGAAGCGGTTATAGAAGCTTTAAAGAAAGCCGGTGTCTATGAAAAGGTTGAGACTTTGCCAAAAGGAATAAATACCATTCTGACCAAGGAATTTGATGAGGACGGAGCGGTGCTTTCAGGAGGCCAGTATCAGAAGATAGTGGTTGCAAGAGCCTTTGTTCAAAATACTCCCATCAAGGTTTTTGACGAACCTTCATCAGCTCTTGATCCAATTGCCGAATATGATTTATATAAAAGCATAATGCGTGAAAGCAAAGACAAAACCATGATATTTATCTCCCACCGTCTGTCATCAGTACGAAATGCGGACAGAGTATTCATGTTTGAACACGGAGAGCTTATTGAGCAGGGTACCCATGAAGAGTTGATGAAAATGGATGGTTCCTATGCTGATATGTATACAAAACAGGCTATGAACTATCTGGCAATGGATAAAATAGAAGAGGGGGTTGCACTATGAGCGATATGAATAAGAAACAGCCCTTTAAACAGGTCTTGGACAATAATTTGTTTATATTGAAAATCTGTTTTTCAGCTGCACCATTATATATTTTTGCATTTATATTTGACATATTAAGAAACCAGATTCTAATTTTTCTTGAGCATACCTATGGTATCGGATATGTACTTGAATCAGTGGAATTTGGACGGCCCTTTTATAAGGTAGCAGTATTTATAGTAATCCTGTTTATATTAATAGGCTTGGGTATGGTATATGGTGCCTTTGTAAATCAGTGGATATCAAAAAAGGCATTGCCAAAGATGAAACAAAAGTTTAAGTTTATGCTTTATGAAAAGGCACAGGAGCTGGATTTGGAATGCTACGATAACCCTGAATACTATAATGAGTTTGTTCTGGCTGTTTCCGAAGCAGATAATCAGGTAGAAAGACTCTTGGAATTTCTCAACAAGATATTTACAGGACTTACTGTGTTTGTTACCACAGGAACGTATTTTCTTGTAAAAGACTGGTTTTCCATAACCTTTGTTCTGGCTTCCTTTATATTGTCCTTTGTGCTTATGCAGATTTTCAACAAGATCAATTTTAAAATACGTTTGCAAAAAAATCCTGAGGAACGGAAAAGAGCTTATGTTAATCGTGTCTTCTACTTGAATGATTATGCCAAGGAGCTCAGGCTGAACCCGGATGTGTCCGGCAAACTTTTTGGTAAGTTTAAAGAAGCAAACAAGGCTATCTACAACATTGACAAGGCAAATGCCAAAAAGAAATTTGTTATAAGTTTCCTTAGAGACTATATATCCAATGACTTTATCAGTGACGTACTTTACATAACTTACCTGGTATATAAGGCCACTGTTTTACATGTAATTTCCTACAGCAGTGTTGTTATTTTATTTAACTCTTTCAGCAGACTGAAACAGAGCCTTAGGACTATAACGGAAATATATCCTTATGCCAGTGAAACAAGCTTATATATTGATAAAATCAGAAACTTCTTAAATTATGAGCCTAAAATTGTTAGCCGCAAAAAGCTTGATGTGCCTAAGACACCAAAAACCTTTAGTATGGATAACGTATCTTTTGCATATAAAGAGGGAGAAAAAAGAGTAATAAACAATATAAATATGACTATTAAGCCGTATGAAAAAATAGCACTTGTAGGCTACAACGGTGCTGGGAAAACTACTTTAATCAAGCTACTTATGCGTCTATATGACGTACAGGAAGGTACAATTTCTCTGGACGGCATTAATATTAAGGAATATGACGTTGCCCGGTACCATGACCATGTGGGAACGGTCTTTCAGGATTATATGCTTTATGCAGCTACAGTCAAGGAAAATGTATTGATGGATAATGCGGATGGAGTCCCTGAAAAGCCTGTAATGACGGCACTGGAGCAAAGCGGATTTGCAAAGAGGCTTCAAAGCTTTAAGCATGGGCTTAATACTCCACTTACGGCAGAATTTGAGGAGGATGGAGTGAATCTGTCCGGCGGAGAAGCACAAAAAATTGCAATATCCAGAGCTTTTTACAAAGATTCCAGCCTGATAATACTTGATGAACCCTCTTCCGCACTTGATCCTATTGCCGAATATCAGCTAAACCAATCAATGCTTGAGGCTGCTGCAAATAAAACAGTGGTGTTTATCTCTCACAGGCTTTCAACTACAAGACTGGCAGATAAAATATTTATGCTTGAAAATGGAAGGATTATTGAGGAGGGAAGCCACGACGAATTGCTCCGGCTTAACGGAAAGTATGCGGAGATGTGGCGTGTACAGGCAGGACAATATATACAGGTATAGTTGCACACAGG
>JAEYNY010000047.1 GCA_023412275.1 Bacillota bacterium | reverse complement strand
TCACCTGTTGTAAGACTATATTTTAAACGTATGACAGAAAATGTAATTCCAGGTTTGGTGGTTTTATCTTATAATGAAGTTGATTCTGGGGTAGAAATACAATCAGTAGGAACAGTCAGTGTTTAATGGAGATTAATAAGAGTAATCTATTGCAAACAAATCCGGAGGTTAACGTATGAAAATAAAGCGCTATATGGGTAAAAATACACAGGAAGCTTTACTGAAAGTCAAAATGGATCTGGGAAATGATGCAATTATATTGAGTACAAAAAAAGTAAGGCAAAAAGGCTTTAAAAAGTACTTTACCAGTCCTATGATGGAAGTAATGGCTGCAATAGATGATGATTCAGCAAAATCGCCCAGAAAAGAGTTAGCAAGACCTGATAATTCTTTGATAAACGATGTAAGCCCAAAAAATATGCTGTCACAAAAAGAGGAAAAAATAACTCAGTTAGAGAATAAAGTAACTAAAATAGAGACTTTATTGGATCGTATATTAGACATTATAAAACCGGAAAACAAAAATGCTGATGTTACTAAAAGTGACGATACTACACAATTGTCACAGGTTTTTCAATTATTATACAATAACCTGCTTAAAAACGAAGTAGATCAGGATATTGCTCAGAAGATCATAGAAAAAGTCGCTGAGAAGAGTGATGCAAGAAATATTAATGATGCATCAGTCGCAATGTTATCTGTAATATCTTCAATATTGGGCAAGGCAGAGCCTATCAACTTCAGGCAGGATGGCAAGCCAACGGTAATACTCTTTGTGGGCCCTACCGGCGTAGGAAAAACAACTACACTTGCTAAACTTGCTGCTTCATTTATGTTGACTAACAATAAAAACGTCGGTTTTATAACTGCTGATACTTATAGAATAGCTGCTGTTGACCAGCTGAAGACTTATGCGGAGATACTTGGAATACCGATATCAATTGCATATTCTGTAGAGGAAATCAGCAGCCAAATAGAGAATTACAATGACAAGGATGTAATACTTATAGACACTGCAGGTTGCAGCTACAGGGATAAACAAAAGTTTGAGGAATTGCAAAAAATCATAGAAGTCTGCAATGCAGATGAAGTATTCCTTGTACTGAGCGCAACGGTAAGTTCAAAAAATTGCAGAGATATAATAAAGAATTATGGATTTATACAAAATTACAGACTTATCTTTACAAAGCTTGATGAAACGCCTGTTTATGGTAGTATACTCAATACAAAATGCTATTCGGATAAACCTCTTGCGTATATAACTAATGGACAAAACGTACCCGATGATATAGAAGTGGTTAACACAGAAAAGATATCAAAAAATCTACTGGGGAGTATAACATAATATGATAGATCAAGCTGATAAGTTAAGGCAGATAGTTAATAATCTTAATAAATCGGAAAACCCGCAGCAGCCTCAAAACTTAGCAGAACAAAAGCGTGCAAAGGTTATTACTGTTACCAGCGGAAAAGGTGGAGTAGGTAAAACAAATGTCACAGTTAACCTTGCAATAGCTCTTAGTCAAAGAGGCTACAAAGTTGTAATAATTGATGCTGACTTGGGTTTATCAAATATAGATGTTATATTTGGAATAGTACCAAAATACACGATGCTGGATTGTATTAAAAATGGCAAGGGTTTATTGGATATCCTGTGTGACGGACCAGGAAATATAAAATTTATTTCCGGCGGGTCAGGGGTACAGGAACTGATCAATCTTGACAAAAATTCCCTGGAAATTTTTATGGCAAATATGTCATTACTTGATCATATTGCTGATTATATTTTAATAGATACAGGTGCCGGTTTATCCGATACTGTTATGAATTTTGTAATGTCTGCAGACGAAGTAGTTCTGGTTGTAACGCCTGAACCAACGTCAATCACAGATGCATATGCACTTGTGAAAACAGTGTCAAACATAAAAAAGGATTGTGCAATTAATGTATTAATAAACAGGGCTGAAAGTGAACAAGAAGCAAAGAATGTGTACAATAACTTTGCAATGGTTTCTGAAAAGTTTTTAGGTATGAAGCTTCAATCCATTGGTTATCTGCCATTTGATCAGATGTTAATAAAATCAGTAAAGCTTCAGAAACCTTATTTATTAAGCTATCCTAAAAATTATACTAGCAAATTATTTATAGAACTTGCTGATACACTAATAAAAAACGACATAAATCAACAAAAAAATACACAATCTGGCATTAAAGGTTTCCTGAACCGTTTTGTTGGGTTGTTTACTCATTGATAAGAGAGTATACTATAATTAGGTAGGATTATTTTGGTATGTTTTATAATTTTAACGGGGAAAAAATAAAAAAAATTGGCTACAAAGACATGAAGAAGGTAATAGGATAATAGTAGGTCAGCAATGAAACTTCTAATAAAAGGCTGAGGTAACCAATGAGTTTGAATTTAAAAAAGAACAATCCAATAAAGGTATTGATTGTAGATGATTCTGCATTTATGAGAAAAGTGTTATCAGATATGCTTAACTCGGATAATTCTATTTCTGTTGTTGGTACTGCTGTTGATGGCAAGGATGCATTGGAAAAAATACATCACTTGCATCCGGATGTGGTAACATTGGATGTAGATATGCCTGTTATGGACGGAATTAACTGTCTGAGGCAAATTATGCAGAGAATCCCAAAACCCGTAATAATGTTTGGAAGTGAAACAGAGTATGGTACTGAAATGACCATAAGAGCACTAGATGAAGGTGCAGTTGATTTTATTGTAAAGCCCAAGAACATATTTGAAATAAAAAATGATTCTAAACGAAATGAAATAATAGAAAAAATTATTATAGCTAAAAATATTAAGCTAAAATCTATTCAGAAAAAGACGATAGATAATGATAAAAGAGTGACATCAAAAAACACAAAGCCTGTGAAAAATATTATTGCAATAGGAAGTTCTACAGGCGGACCAAAGGCGTTGCAAACGGTTATACCTTATTTGCCGAGAGATATGTCTATAGCAGTTCTGGTTGTTCAGCACATGCCTCCCGGATTTACGAAGTCTCTAGCAGAAAGACTGGATAGTAAGAGCGACTTGAAAGTCAAAGAAGCAACCCATAGAGAAAAAGTACTTGAGGGTTATGTATATATAGCACCTGGGGACTCACCCATGAAGATTCAAACATCTGCAAATGGTGATATAATAATTAATTTGGACAAATCTCCTCCTGTAGGGGGACATAGACCATCAGTAGATGTTATGATGACTTCTTTGTCGGAAACCGGGCTAAAAAATATAATCGGTGTTATTCTGACAGGCATGGGTGCTGATGGGAGTGTAGGAATTAAAAAATTAAAGGAAGTAAATAAAAGTTTTATAATAGCCCAAGACGAAGAAACAAGCGTAGTTTATGGAATGCCGAAAATGGCAGTACAAACCGGAGCAGTAGACAAAATAGTATCACTTGATAAAATTCCAAGTGAAATAATCCAATATTTGGGGGTGCGTTAAAATGGATATGAGTCAGTATTTACAAATATTCATAGA
>JAEYNY010000043.1 GCA_023412275.1 Bacillota bacterium | reverse complement strand
ATTACACCATCTCCGGAATCTACCTGCGTAATTTTTAACTTTTTGGATTCAGGATGGGGAACTACACTTAAAACCTTAGCAACAACTACGTTTTTTATGTCCTGTCCTACAAATTCAACATCTTCTACTTCAGCTGTTGACATGGTAAACCTGTACCATAATTCCTTTATATCAATGCCTTCTAAATCAACATAATCTTTAATCCAGTTTAATGATATTTTCAACTTTTTTCCCTCCTATCTTACCGAAAATTGTTCCATAGCTCTTAAATCACCTGAATTAAGAACACGGATATCGCTTATTCCATATTTCATCATTGCAAGTCTTGTAAGTCCAAGTCCGAATGCAAAACCTGTATATTCCTCAGGGTCTATGCCACCGTAACGGAGTACATTGGGATGAACCATTCCACAAGGCAGTAATTCTATCCAACCTGAATGTTTACAGGTAGGACAGCCTTTTCCACCACAGATCATACAGTTCAAGTCAAGTTCAAAGCCCGGTTCAACGAATGGGAAAAACCCCGGTCTGAGTCTTATTTTAACATCTCTCTGAAACACTTCTGACAAAAGCAACTTCATTACATAAATGAGATTTGCAATTGACACGTTTTTATCGATCATCATTCCTTCCAACTGGAAGAATGTATTTTCATGAGAAGCATCAGTACTTTCATTTCTGAAACATCTTCCCGGAGCAATAACCTTGAGAGGTGCTCCGTACTTCTGCATTGCCCTAACCTGACATGGAGATGTATGGGTTCTCAGCAAGGAGCCATTCTCCAGCCAGTATGTGTCCTGCATATCTCTTGCAGGATGGTGCTTTGGTATATTTAACGCTTCAAAATTGAAGAATTCTTCCTCTGCCTCAGGACCATCAACTATATTGAAGCCCATTCCCGTAAATATTCTTTCTATTTCCTTTTGTACAATGGTTACAGGGTGCAAAGAACCAAGTTTGAAGTTAGTACCCGGTAAAGATATATCAAAGTTTGACCCGCTGGATAAAGACTTCTTTACATCATTGGCACTAAGCTCTTTGAATTTTGCTTCAATTATCTCAGTCAATTCGTTTTTCAATGCATTTGCTTCCTGCCCGAACTGCTTTCTTTCCTCAATATCCATATTCTTGAGGTCTTTTAGCATTTCAGTCAATTCACCTTTTTTGCCAAGCAGCTTTACTCTGAGTTCTTCTACCTCTGCACTGCTTACGGCTTCCTTGATTCTGCCAATGGCAGTATCTCTTAAATTACTGATTTTTTCAATCACTTCTATTATCTCCTTTCATTACTTACTATCACAAAATAAAAAACCTCCGCCCCAATAAAGGGACGAAGGATATCTTCGCGGTACCACCCGAATTTCCGGATAAACTTACCCGGACTCTTTTTAAATATAACGGTTTTAACCGGCAGCCTCTACAAATGATAAAAACATATCAGGTTCAAAGCTGCAGCTACGGAGGGAACTTGGGCAAGCCGTATAATAAAGGTACTTTCAGCCGGTGATACCTTCTCTCTAAAATATTCGTCTCTCGCTTACTTTTCTCCATCATTGCCATTGGGATATAATTTCAAATCCACATATATAAAGGTATTATAGCAACTTAGTAGAAAACAATCAAGGCAGAATTTTGCATGTTTATATTTGACTACAGCTTTTCCAGATTATATAATGGTTGGTAAATATTCTATAATTTATGAGGTTTTCATGGATGTTTCAGAAAAAATAAGCTTTACGTTAAAATGTGTATTTACGGGTGCCCCTATTTCTATAATTTTAATTATGCTTTACAATCTTTTTATTTTTATTCAACAAAAAGCATTTATGTCCACGGGAGATTTACTGTTTGTCAGCTCGGGATTTTTGAAATGGGTATTTGTCTTGTATGGTTTTGCTGTATTTATTATAATTATTTCTCATGAAGAAACAGGTTATTTTCCTACTATTATCTACAAAATCGTAACACGACTTGGTACTATGAAAGTCCTTCTGATTATTTCTGTTATTTTTTTAATAATAGTAACCCAAATGTTTTCTACATATGCCAAGGTAAACGAAAAGGAAATAGCATCAAGCAACGGTTTTATTCATAAAACCCAGAAATATAGTTGGAAGGATATAAATAATGCCGAGGTTTACTGTTCATACAGCACTAAACGTTCCAGTTCCAAAGTATACCTTCACTATATCTTAAAGTTTAAAAACGGCAAAGAGATAGATTTGGGGACATCTCGACAGTTCTGGGAAAACATATTAAAGGTTGACAATATTCTCACACAAAAAGGCACTATTATTTCAAGAGGACTTATAGACTATAAAACAAGTATTGATATTCTTATGAATAGCGGATATTATGATGAAAATGAAAATGTATTGAAGAAAATAATATATGTAGTTGATACACCACCTATACATATTACCTGAAAATTTTGAATATGGTTCTTTATACTAGAATGATTAAAATAACCGGAGGGATTAAAATGGACAACAAGCAATTACAAGAAATAAAAGATCGACTCGAAGTGCTTCCGGTACTGGAACATAGAATGGATAACATTCGTGGAAAAGTATCTGATGCTAAGGACAATGTAAATACTCTTCTTCATAGATTTGAAGCTGAATCCCTTGATGTGGAAAATATAAAAAAGGATTCCCTGGCAAACTCTCTACGAAAACTCTTTGGAAAATATGAGGGAAAAGTTAATAAGGAAACTCAGGAAATGTTCGCTGCAAAAATGGAGTATGACAGGGCTACTGAAAATGTAAGTGAATTGTTAAAGCAAGAATCAGAACTAAATGTGAGGCTGTCTGAACTTTACGAATTGAAACGTACAATAGAGGATGAATTGGCAAAACGTGAGGAATCAATAAAAAACAATATTTCAGCCGAATCTTACAAAACATACATGGAAATAGACCGGGAGCACGAATTCCTTTCAGGACAACTGGTTGAAGCAGAGGAAGCTATCAGAGCCGGTAACAATGTGTTGATTACAGCTAATAACGCCATGGACCATCTTAACAAGGCAGAAGATTTGGCTACCCTTGATGTATGGCTAGATGGAGGATTTTTAACTCACTCGGCAAAATATAACCACATTGAAGAAGCACAAAGAAATTTCAATATATTAAACTCTCAAGTTAAGGCATTTGAGAATGAACTACAGGATGTGAATCTACAGGCTTCGTATCTTTCTTCCGAAATCGATTCCACTACCAGGGCTGTTGACTTCTGGTTTGATAATATTTTTACGGACTTAAAAGTAAGAGACAGGATACGAAGTGATGCTGAAAGTCTAAGAAATCTTATGGATAAAATAAATAAAACATTGACAGTTCTTGAAACCACCAGAAAGGAACTAAAGAAAAACCTCTCCGATAATGAAAGCAAAAAGGCAGACCTTATCTCTTCCATAGAATTATAAGCTTTATAGGAGGTTGCAATAATGATTTGTCCAAATTGCAAAGTAGAATATGAAAAAGGTTATAAACAGTGCAGCGATTGCAATATAGACCTTGTTGAACAAGCTGATATTCCCATACATGTAAATAGAATATCCCCAACCGGATTATCTATGCTAAAATTCGGAATAGTTCTGCTGTTCGTATGTATATTTGAATTAATAACATTAATCACCTTGAATGATGCTAACGTAACTCACAGAACATACGGTGGAGGCCCCGGAGGGGTTTTGAATGACATAAATCCGGTTGCCAGACTTTTAATTTATGTACAATTTATTATTTCTCTTATGGTTATTATTTATGGCTTTTTCTCAAAAGTAAGGAAATAGTAAAGGGAGTGCCTAGCGGCACCCCCTTTTAATTATATTATTTCATAACAACCACTACATTGTGTTCTGTCCCTGTCTCAAATACAGGTATCTTTTCTGCTTCAACACCGTCTACAATTATCTTTGCTATTCCTGAACAAACCCTGTTTGGATTTTGTACTTCTATATTATAGGTAGCACCCCTGAATACCCTTGTAGCTTTAAAACCTTTCCAATTTGAAGGAATACACGGGTCAACTGTCAGTGAATCATAGTTTGCCCTTATTCCCAGTATGTACTGGCTGGAAGCTACCATATTCCATGCAGCTGTTCCTGAAAGCCACGAGTTTCTGCCTATTCCGAACTGAGGATGCTCTTTACCCAGAATATTCTGACAGTATACGTAAGGTTCAACCTCATAAAGCTCCGCATCATCATTCCTTTTGCCGGGTAAAATCTGATTGTAATACATAAAAGCCTTGTCTCCGTGACCAAGCATTACCTCTGAAATCATTACCCAAGGATTTGTGTGAAGGAAAATTCCTCCATTTTCCTTTGTTCCCGGAGGATATGTCGTTACTCCACCCTTTGTGGTGTCATGCTCCGTGTAGGAAGGATACATGGTTACAATCCCATACTTTGAATTCAGATACTTCTCAACGGATTCAAGGGACTTCTCTTCTCTTCCGTTTTCCGCTACATTACTTAGAACTGCCCATGATTGGGAATTAATAAATATTTTACCAAACTTGTTTTCCTTTGAGCCAAGAGGCTGACTGTTATCATCAAAAGCCCTCTTGTACCATTCTCCATCCCAACATGTATCATTTATAGCCTTCTTCATGTCCTCATACATATTGGAATACTTTCCTATCATATCTGTCCTTTTTAAGAATTCCAGTATTTCAATCATTTCTATTAATGCCCTGCAATAAAGCATAGACGTAAATACACTTTCTGCAACACCCTTACCCGTGTCAAGGTTAAGTGTGTCATTCCAGTCAGCTCGTCCTGCCAAAGCAATATTATGAGGACCACGGTTATTATTTGTAAATTCCAAGGCCATATCAAGGTGCTGCATTACCGTCTGAGAGGTAGTTTTATCATTATATGGAACTTCCATGTTAAGGAAATCAAAATCTCCTGTTTCCTTTATATACGCATTTACAGCAAGTATTAGCCACAGATGGTCATCGGAGTACCAGTCAAATTTCTTGACGGGAGCATCCCCCTGCCCACCCTCCCCTGTAAGTGGGAAAAACAAATGATATGCCCTTCCGTCTGTGTACTGACATTTAAGAAGTTTTATAATAAGCTCCTTTGCTTCCCCAGGTATGGTATGCATTACCCCCAGTGTATCCTGGGCACTGTCTCTGATTCCCATACCTCTTCCCAGACCCAGTTGATAAAGTGAAACAAATCTTGACCAGTTAAAGGTTGTTTTGCACTGGTATTGGTTCCATATATTTACAAAAAGATTCATATCCTCATCAGGTGTTTCAACACTGAGCTTGGATATAAAATCAACCCAAGAACCCTGTAGTCTGCTGAAAGCTGCCTTAGCATTTTCAGGCACCAAGTAATCCTTTATGTCATTTTTTATTTCTGATTTTTCCTCTGCAAAACCAAGTACAAAAACCAACTCACGCTCTTCATTAGGGCCAAGTTCACAATCGATGCAAAAGGCTCCTACTCCGTTTGTCCTGTAGGATATGGAATTACTGCAGCCGCCCTGTTCTACTGCAATCGGATTGCTTTCCGATCTATACTTTCCTATAAAGGTTTCCAGATTGGTATCAAAACTGCTTACTTCTTCTCCGGTTGCGAAAAAAGCAGCATTATCGTTGATGTGGTGGGGATGCCATGTGATAATTCCGTCGTCATATCTGCCCTGATTAATCTGCTGAACCCAGTCGACATTTTGCTGATCCATTATTGCTTCCCAGAAGCAGAATTCGGAGTATGCAAAAACCTGAAGATTCTGCTTTATGCTTCGGGTATTGGATACTTTGACAAACCATAGCTCAAAGTTCTTATCGTCAGGTACAAAATATGTAACCTCTCCGATAACCCCTTTATATTCTCCGGTCAGGACAGTGTAGCCCAAGCCGTGACGGCAACTGTAACTGTCCAGCTTTTTCTGGACTGGTTGGTATCCGGGATTCCAGTACTCACCTGTGTCCTTATTCCTTATATAAATGTACCGTCCTGGTCTGTCCATTGGTATATTGTTGTATCTGTAACGTGTAACCCTGCGATTCTGAGGATCCTTATGAAAACTGTACCCTCCTCCGGTATTGGAAACTATCCCCCCGTAATTTCCGCTGCCAATGTAATTAATCCATGGCGTTGGTGTATCAGGCCTTGTAACAACATACTCTCTGCTCTGTCGATCAAAGTATCCGAACCTCATATTTACCTCCTCTGCATATAATGGGAACGTTCCCATTTATGCTAAAATATATTTATTTTATTAAGCTTTCATCAAGCTATTTCTTTTCACAACAAGAAGTGCCATGAAATATTTCTGTTTCAAATGAAATAATCTGAGGCTTTGCATTAATATCGTCAATATTTTGCATCATTAAACGAATTGCTGCCTCAGCGACTTTATCCATAGGCTGCTTCATGGAAGTCAACCTAATGTTTGACGGTATAAACCTGAGTATATCGTAAATATTATCAAACCCAACCACTGATAAATCCCGCGGAACACTCACTCCCAGCTCTGATGCTCTCTGAATTACCTCATATCCCTGCATATCGTTAAACGTAAATATGGCAGTGGGAGGTTCCTTTAATCTTAGCAATCGGTCTGCAGCTTTGCATCCGCTTTGCTCACCGGAATCTGTATGTACTACATATTCCTTGTTGTAGGCTACACCGTTTTCATTTAAGGCTTTTATATAACCGTTAAGCCTTTCCAAGGCAACTTTGTGATTTTTATTTCCGGTAATGTGTGCAATTTTACGATGTCCCAACTCTACCAGATAGTTGACAACATTTACAGCTCCAGAAAAGTTGTCAATTATTACATCATTTACCTTTATATCATTAAAGTAATTCTCTATTAATACTAATGGAAATCCTGTTTTGAGAACATTCTTAACCAATTCTCTGTCTCTTGAATCACTCCCAAATAATATAAGCCCGTCTGCCGCACCTCCGGTGAAATACTGGACATATCTGGATTTTGACTCGTAATTATCATTTGAGCTACAAAAAACTACATTGTAGTTATATAGAGCAGCATATTTTTCAAGGTAATTTGCAAGTTTGAGATACACAGAGGCATTAAACTCATTTAAAACAACTCCGATAACTCCTGATTTTCTTGAAACCAGACTTCTTGCAACATGATTCGGAACGTAATTTAGCTTTTTTATGGCTTCTTGTATCTTTATACGTGTTTCCTCCCTGACACCGGGCTGGTTGTTTATTACCCTTGAAACCGTAGTTTTTGATACACCGGCCATTCTTGCTATATCAAAAATATTGTTCAAAAACTCCTCCATGAAATTTGATAAAATGGGAACGTTCCCAATATATGAATATTATATACGTGTCTTGTTAAATCTACAAGGGCCTAAAGCAAAATTTTACATGACTTTTTGTCTTACTATTTCATAAATCATTATAGACGCAGCAACAGAAGCATTTAAGGATTCAGCTTTGCCGGGCATTGGTATTTTTACGAGGCTGTCCGCAATATTGGCCGTTTCTTCAGAAATTCCGTTTGCCTCGTTGCCCACAATAACGGCACTTCTACCTGTCAGGTCCTCCTGGAAGTAGTTATTTTCGCCTGATAAATGGGAGGCTATTACCTTGTAACCCTTTTGTTTAAGTACTTGGATAGTTTCGGTTATATTCAATCCTTCAAAAATAGGTACATGAAAAACAGAACCCATGGTAGATCTAAGAACTTTTGGAGAATAAAGATCAACACAGCCTTTTGACATAAGTACTGCTGATATTCCCGCGGCATCTGCAGTTCTAATAATTGTCCCTGCATTGCCGGGATCTTGTAGACAATCCAATATTACCACAGAATTTCCTTCCTCAATAACCTGCTCAAAATCAAATTGATTCTTTTTAAGAACTGCAAGAATACCTTGAGGGGTCTGAGTATCTGAGACTTCTTTAAACAATTTTTCAGGAACAAGGCTTATGTCGCTGCAAACAGTTTTAACCTTTTCTATGAGTTCACTGCCTCCACTAAGGCCTTCCAGCTTATCTGATATTATTATTTTTGATATAACCTGTCCGTTGTCAATGGCATCGTTAACAAAGCGTATTCCCTCTACAAAATATACGCCCTGTGAATCCCTGTTTTTTTTAAGGTGCAATGATTTGATTTCCTTTAAGGTTGAATTCTGGCTGCTTTGTATATAATTCATATAAGATTTTTCCTCCGTAAATTGTACGAACTATTGGTCTAAAAACTTTTTACAAATATCAAAAGCATTATATTGTGTGCCGATCATTATGATGCCGTTTTCTTTGGCTTTTCTTAGTGTAAGCTCTTCCACAGATATCCCTTCAGGTATAATAACACAGGCCACTTCAGTGAGAAGTGCAACCGCAGGTACATTCAAGTTTGTTAAAACAGTAATCCATGCGTCGCCTTTTTTTGCATGAGACATCACCCAGCTCAATAAATCGCATATGTAAATATTATCAATAGTAATCTCTTTTATATTTTCTGATAACACTTTACCATCAATTTTTTTTAAAAGATTTTCCAATGTCATACATTTCCTCCCAAACTGGGTTCTGCCTGCTCTTCATTTTGGTATAATTGCAACTTATCTTCCAGCAAAACAGCCCATGAAACGGCTATTTAAAAGGCTTTTAGAAGAAGCAGCTTCCTCCAATAAACTCTTTTACAATTGAATTATTGGGAACATCTTTTGCATCTATTGGCAAGAAGTAGCTTAAAAACTCTATTAACCTTTTCACTTCCGAGTATCTTTCATTATCGGGTCCTAGTTTAAGGAGCAAAGGCTCTGCATATACCTTTAGAAGGCACAGCTCATATACAAGGGATGAATTAAACATAATATCTGCATTTTCCTGAAAGGGGAATATGTTTTTTTCCTCACCTCGTCTCACCGAAGGCCACCTGTTTATTGTGTTAATTGCAGAGCAACCTCTGAATTGATTATCTCTTACAATTCTCCTTAATATTCTGGTATCAGTTGACGGTATTCTATTATGGTCATCAATGTTTATAGATGTTAATGCACTTACATAGATTTTATATTTATCTTCACTGGACACTGATTCGGTAAGTTTGTCATTCAGTCCGTGAATTCCTTCTATTACAAGGATATTATTATCCTTCATAGACATTTTTTTACCCTTAGGTTCTCTTGAGCCTCTTTCAAAATTATAAAGAGGGATTTCAACTTCATTACCCTTTAGCAACTGTGAAAGATGTTCATTAAATAGCTCAATGTCAATAGCTTCCAACGCTTCGTAATCAAATTCTCCATCTTCATCTATAGGAGTTTTGTCCCTGTTTACAAAGTAGTTGTCAAGGGAAATAGTTCTTGGTACAAAACCGTTTACCCTTAGCTGAATACCCAACCTGTTAGCAAATGTAGTTTTGCCTGAAGACGATGGGCCTGAAATAAGTACAATTCTTTTTTCCTCTTCATGATTTGTTATTTTATCTGCAATCTGGGCAATCTTTTTCTCATGGAGGGCTTCATTTACTCTTATAAGATCACCGATTTCACCGGCCATTACAATTTCATTAAGAGAACCAATGTTTTCAATATCTAATATTCTCACCCATTTTTTATACTCAATAAATACGTTAAACAGCTTTTTCTGTTCAGTAAAGGGCTGCAGTCTGCAAGGGTCTGTCTTTGATGGAAATTGAATGACGACCCCCGGTTTATGGAACTTTAGCGCAAAACAATTAATATACCCTGTATCAGGTACCATGTACCCGTAATAATAATCTTCATAGCCACCACAATTGTAAAAAGTAACATAAGGTTTCTGCCTGTGTTCCAGCACTTCATACTTGTCAAGTTTGCCACTGTCCTTATACAGCCTTCTTGCATTTTCTGTTGAAATCTCCTTTTTTTCAAAAGGTATTTTCTGGGATACTATCTCTCTCATTCTTTTCTCAACCAGCTCAATATCATCCTCAGTAAGCTCAGCTTTACCGTTTATCTCGC
The DNA here is from genome assembly GCA_023412275.1 of Bacillota bacterium. GTDB lineage: Bacteria > Bacillota > Clostridia > Acetivibrionales > DSM-1351 > Ruminiclostridium. The sequence continues at coordinate 2,328 of JAEYNY010000043.1, read as the reverse complement.
AGTAAACACCGTTACTCATAGGATGGGTTATCACTGCTTTTCTATCAGGAAAAACATCATGAACTGCCATAATAAATATAAAATACAGGCTTCTCCTGTATATTCTCATTCCATCTTCATCGGTTAAATCTATAAAACTTATCTCAGCATTTTCTTTTATTCTGAAACTGAGTTCCTTAATATCATTATTAACTCTTGCTGCAACAATGGTGGATACGCATTCCTTTTTAAAGCGTTCACTCAACTCCAATAAGGTAGTGCTATCCTTCAATTCATACTTTTGATTCTTTATTGTAATATATATTTGACTATTGCTCATCCAAAACCTCCGAATGCTTTAATGTATATGACTTTATATAACATTTACCTAATTATACTATTCTATAAGAATTTTTAAATACCCTTTCAAATAATTATGATGCTTTTGCATATTCTTTGGTAAATTTTAACACACAATATTAAACATTGTAAAACCATTTTCTAATATTCATTACTATTTGACAGTAACAAGTCTATAATATACAATGAAACGTGGTTATAAATAGAATTTCGAGAGGTTATAAAAGATGCCCGATATAAAAAATGAAATAAAAAAAGAAGTATCTCGCAGAAAAACTTTTGCTATTATTTCTCACCCTGACGCAGGAAAAACTACTTTGACCGAGAAACTGCTCCTTTATGGAGGAGCTATCCGACTTGCAGGTTCTGTTAAGGCAAGAAAAGCCAATAAATACGCTGTGTCCGACTGGATGGAGATTGAAAAGCAAAGAGGAATATCAGTTACCTCCAGTGTAATGCAGTTTGAATATAACGATTATTGTATCAATATATTGGATACACCCGGTCATCAGGACTTCAGTGAAGATACTTACAGAACTCTTGTTGCCGCTGATAGTGCAGTCATGCTTATTGACGGTGCAAAAGGTGTGGAAGCACAAACAATAAAGTTATTTCATGTTTGTAAAATGAGGGGTATTCCAATATTCACATTTGTAAATAAAATGGACCGTGCCAGCAAAGACCCCTTTGAGCTTATGGAAGAAATCGAACAGGTTCTTGGAATCCGCTCCTACCCTATGAACTGGCCTATAGGTACAGAGGGTGATTTTAAAGGTATATATAATAGAAAACTTTCACAAATAGAGCTTTTTGACGGCGGTGCCCATGGACAAACTCAGGTATCATCAACAGTTGGTAAAGTTGATGATAAGATATTTGCTGACCTTCTGGGAAGCCATTACCATGACAAGCTTTGTGAAGATATAGAGCTTTTGGATATGGCAGGAGATGAATTCGACAAGAAAAAAATCCGCAGCGGAGAATTGACTCCCATGTACTTCGGAAGTGCCATGACTAATTTCGGTGTTCAGCCGTTCCTTGAATCCTTTTTGGAATTAGCGCCTTCACCGGGAATTAAGACAACTTCCAATGGTGAAATCGACCCTGAAAGCGACAAGTTCTCCGGCTTTATATTTAAGATTCAGGCAAATATGAATCCAACTCATAGAGACAGGCTTGCTTTTTTAAGAATATGCTCCGGAAAGTTTACAAAAGGTATGACCGTAAAACATGTAAATGCCGGAAAGGATGTACGTCTTTCACAGCCTCAGCAGTTTATGGCTCAGGAAAGAACAATCGTGGAAGAAGCATATCCCGGTGATATCATTGGTTTGTTTGATCCAGGCATTTTTAATCTGGGCGATACATTATATGAAGGAAACGGCAACGTCAGGTTTGAAGGTATCCCTATCTTCCCTGCCGAATTTTTTGCAAGAGTATCTCCTGCTGACACAATGAAAAGAAAGCAATTTATTAAGGGAATAGATCAATTGTCCGAGGAAGGTGCCATTCAGGTATTCAAACAGATTGATATAGGTATAGAAGCATTAATTATCGGTGTTGTAGGTGCTTTGCAGTTTGAAGTCCTTGAATACAGACTGAAGAATGAATACGGAGTATCCCTCCGTGTACAGAATCTTCCTTTCAGGCATGCCAGATGGATTGAGAATGAAGGTCTGGATCCCAGAAAATTAAACTTGCCAAGTACATCTATTATTGTTGAGGACAAGGAAGGAAGAAATTCCATTCTATTTGAAAACGAGTGGTCTATACGTATGGCAGAAGAAAGAAACAAAGACCTCAAACTTATTGACATAGCAACCCAAGATTTTAAAGTTCAAAAATAATAAAATAAATTGTTCTATAAAGCTTGACAAAAAGTGCAAACCCCTTTATAATAGGTTTTGCGCTTGACGTTGGGATGTAGCCAAGCCGGTAAGGCACCAGACTTTGACTCTGGCATTTCGTTGGTTCGAGTCCAGCCATCCC
>JAEYNY010000033.1 GCA_023412275.1 Bacillota bacterium | reverse complement strand
CGTTCCATCAAAGGGACGAGGCTATTTTCGCGGTACCACCCAAATTATTTTGTAGCATGAAAAATAATAACATGACAATAATCACTTCGTTTTATAACGGCTCATCACCGGCACACCCTACTTCAATACATGTCTAAACATTTATTAAATTTCAGGCTGCAACTCATGGATGATTTTCAAAAGCTTGAACCTGCGGAAATTCCACCACTCTTCCGCTCTCTGTAAAGCCAACTGCTTTCTACTCTTTCCAATCATCATATTTATGATATTAAATATTAAATTAATAATACATCAATTACCTAACCGCCGTCAAGGCTACTATTTTAATTTTTACCATTAAACGACTCTCTTATAATTAAAATCACATAATTAAATAGTTGGAATAAAATGTAATGTACTTAAATAGTTAGGAGCACACAATGGATTTTAACTTCGATGAACTTGTTTATAATCTTAAAAAAAATAAATATAAACGTATCGGTTCTGGTTCATGTCGGAACGTATATGACTTAGGCAATGGCTATGTAGTTAAGGTAGCAAAAGATGTCAGAGGGATTTTGCAGAACGAAACCGAGCATTCTACATACCGGTCATCTAAGTCAGGCTTCTTTGCTGAAATTGCTGCTGCTTCTGAAAATCACAGATATCTTATAATGGTAAAAGCTAAAAAAATCACGGATATCAGGATAGTTTTGAGATACTACAAAGTACAAACTATGAGTGACCTTATTAAAAGGCCAGTATTTGAGGAAGATATAGAAAGTAAAAATATAGGCAGTGGTGACTTAAAAAGAGCATCAAGCTGGGGAATCGTTAACAACGTCCCCGTCTTGATTGATTATGGATTAAGCCAAAGTACCTATAATAAATATTACAGAAACAAGCTTTTCGGAAGATTCAGACGGCTTAACTATTCTTCCTGACACTTGTTTTGAAGACACTTTTCCAAAATGGCCATACCTTCACTGATTTGGTCAATTCCTGCTGATGCAAAACTAAGTCTTATATAATCATCACAGTTTTTGTGAATATTATCATAAAATATGCCGGAAGGAATAAACACAAGACCATTTTTTTTGCACCTTTGATAAAAGAACTTTGCCGACAGATAACGTGGCAACTTTACCCAGAAGTACAACCCTCCACCTGGTTTTTCATATTTGAGCCCATATTTTCTCAATCTTTCCAAGCCGGAAAGCATAAATTCAAATCTGCCTCTGTAAATCTCCTTCATATACTGCAAATGTTCGTCCCACTTTTCACTTCTGAAATATAAGTCAAGGGACCTTTGTATTAATCCGGATGATGAAATATCGCTTGTATGCTTTATTTTAGTAAATTCACTTAATAGTTTATTAGGTATAACCATGCACCCTACTCTCAGACCCGGCATAAGAATTTTAGAAAAACTTTTCAGGTAAATTACACATTCGTTATCGGTATCCACAGTTTTCAGGGGCAAAGGTTTTTCCTTTTCAAAGTATAATTCCGACATAGAATCATCTTCAACGATATACAGGTTATTCTTTTTTGCCAGAAGCAGCAGATTTTTTAGCTTTTCCTCACTGTAGCATACCGTAGTTGGATTCTGATATCTGGACATAACATATATCAATTGGGGCTTGCAAATACGAACCTTTTTTTCAAGTTCCTCCATGTCCATTCCATCTTTTTCCATGTTAACATTGACAATTCTAGCTCCTCTTGATTTAAATGCTGCAACAGCACCATCATAAGTAGGAGTTTCTGTTATAACATAATCTCCGGGGTTTAATAGTACTTTGCCTATAATATCTATCCCCTGCTGTGCTCCTGAAACAATTTGGAGGTAATTCTCATTTTCAACAGAAATAGAATACTCCCTGTTAAAATAATCTAGAATTGACTGTCTCAATGGCCTGTAGCCGTTACTTTCATCGTACCCGAAGGCAAAGCCTTTGTCCCTTTCCAACACCTCATTTATACAAGCTTTAAATGATTCAATAGGAAAAATTGACGGGTGTGGGGTTGCACTTGCAAAGTTAATAACAGAGGTATCCTTGGACAATCCCAAGTCACTGGAAAAATGTGTATCTTGCTTTCCGGTTTTGGTATCTGAAACAAAATATCCGCTTCCCTTTTTGGCTGTTATATAGCTGTTGCTTTCAAGCTGTTTATATGCATTAACTACTGTACTGGTATTTACTCCCAATTGAGAAGCAAGACTCCTTATTGCAGGAAGACGCTCTCCAGGTTTCATTTCACCCTGCGAAATCTGTTCTCTGATGTTGTTAAAAAGCTGTAAGTATTTAGGCTGCTCCTTATTCATTAATTGTATCGATACAATTTTCATATTGTCTCACTTTCATATCAACCGACATAAGCTCTACATTTATGTTTTTCATTTCGACATATTTCATTTTATCTATGTATTCAAGTAAAAAGTCATTTTATTTTTTTGAAATTCATATTGACATTTAATTTTCTTTGTGTAAAAATGTACGAAATTTAGCCGCAATCACCCATAAGTGTATCGGTACAATTAGTATATTCTATTTATAAATAAAAGTAAAGGAGTATGTATTATGAATGAGAGATATGAATTAAACAAAAATCTTGCACAAATGCTCAAAGGCGGAGTAATAATGGATGTAGTAAATGCAAAGGAAGCCGAAATTGCACAAAAAGCCGGTGCCGTTGCAGTAATGGCACTTGAAAGAGTTCCTTCAGACATAAGAAAAGCCGGAGGAGTTGCAAGAATGTCCGATCCCCAAATGATAAAAGAGATACAAAAAGCCGTATCAATTCCTGTAATGGCAAAGGTAAGAATAGGACATTTTGTTGAAGCACAGGTACTTGAAGCTCTTTCAATCGACTATATTGATGAAAGCGAAGTATTAACCCCCGCCGATGAAGAATTTCACATAGATAAGCATTCATTTAAGGTTCCCTTTGTATGCGGTGCAAAAAATCTCGGAGAAGCTCTCAGAAGAATTGGAGAAGGTGCATCCATGATAAGAACAAAAGGTGAAGCCGGCACCGGAAATGTTGTTGAAGCAGTCAGACATATGAGAACTGTAACAAACGAAATCAGAAAGGTTCAGAGTGCATCCAAGCAGGAGCTTATGACAATAGCAAAAGAACTAGCTGCTCCATATGACCTGGTACTCTATGTTCACGAAAATGGTAAACTTCCTGTTATTAACTTTGCAGCAGGCGGAATCGCAACTCCGGCAGATGCAGCATTAATGATGCAGCTTGGATGCGACGGTGTTTTCGTTGGTTCAGGGATATTCAAATCTTCAGATCCTGCAAAAAGAGCTCAGGCTATTGTAAAGGCAACCACTTATTACAATGATCCAAAAATCATCGCGGAAGTTTCAGAAGAGTTGGGTACTGCAATGGATTCCATAGATGTAAGAGAACTGTCAGGCAACAGCCTGTATGCCTCCAGAGGATGGTAATCTTATAGAAAGGAACAAAAATGAAAAAAATAGGTGTATTAGGTTTACAGGGTGCTATCTCAGAGCATTTGGAGAAACTTGCCAAAATACCTGATGTAGAACCATGTAGCGTAAAATATAAAGAAGACATAGAAAACATAGACGGACTTATTATTCCCGGTGGTGAAAGTACTGCAATCGGAAGGCTTATTTGTGATTTTCATCTGGCAAAACCATTAAAAGCAAGAATAAGCTCAGGAATGCCCGTATGGGGAACCTGCGCAGGTATGATTATTCTTGCAAAAGAAATCACAAATGACCACCGTCGTCATCTTGAAGTAATGGACATAAACGTTGTGAGAAACGGGTATGGGAGGCAGTTGGATAGCTTTACTACGGAAGTTTCACTTCCGGCTCTTTCTTCTGAAAAAATACCTTTGGTATTTATCAGAGCGCCCTATGTAGTTAATGTGGGCCCACAGGTGGAGGTCATCCTACGTGTAAACGAAAATATAGTTGCATGCAGACAGAACAATATGCTTGCCACATCCTTTCATCCGGAACTTACAAATGACCTTAGTTTTCACAAATACTTTTCAGAAATGATATAAAGAACATATGTTAAAAAGGCAAATTAACCAAATTTATTTTGGTTAATTTGCCTTTTTATGCTTTGCTTCTTATTTAATGTTTTCAATGTTGGAAAGCATCTCATTAATATTTTCGGTATTTGTTGAGCCTGCTCTTTTGGCTTCCTCAAGCTCCTGCTTAGCTTTATCAAATTCTTTTGTATTGTAGTATATGACTCCAAGCACATAATGTCCTTCAGCAGGACTTAGTTCCGCTAAAGTCTTTGAATCCTTAATCCCCTTATCAAATTTTCCTTGACTTACTTCAGCTCTGATTAAAGACCATAATACTCTGGTCTTTATATCTTTATCAGATGGGTTCAACGAAAGAATTTCCTCCGCCTTTTTTTCCGACTCTGGCCAGTTATTCTGAATATCAAACTGCTCTAGCGCAGCAAGCTTAGGTGAGAGGGTATTTATGTCATTATTAAAGCCATAAAATAGCGTTCCGACTGCAATTGCTACAACAAGTAATAGTGATGTTACTTTTTTCAGTAAGGTTTTCCCATTTGTTTCTTTGTAAGAATAAACAGCTACAGAAGTCAGAAATCCTCCTACAAAACCACCTATGTGCGCATGATTGTCTATTCGCTTGTTCATAAAACCATAAGCAAGGTTTATTACAAGCATAGTAATAAGATTCGCACCATAACTGCTTTTTAAAAGAGCAGGACGTCGTAACGAAAAATACAACATAGCACCTACTAAACCAAATATTGCACCCGATGCCCCTACAGAGGAATTCAACGAGAAGGCAAAACTTGCTACTGCTCCAATGAAACCCGAGACAAAGTAAATAGCCAGAAACCTTCCTCGTCCGAAGATTTTTTCCACCTGAGACCCTATAATATAAATGGAATAGCAGTTTACAGCCAAGTGAACAATATCAGCATGCAGGAACATTGGTGCAAAAAATCTCCAGTACTGCCCTTCCATAATGAGATTATTTACTTTGGCCCCAAAGGGCTCCAGCTGTTGTTCATAAGCGGTTCCAGTTTTCATGGCCACAAGCTGTAACAAGCCATACATAACAATATTAAATGCAATAATAATATATGTCAGCCATGGCGTTTGAGCCTTGAATTTTATTTCAAAGTCCTTTTTTCTTTTCTCAATAATGCTTTCTATATCTGTATAATCAGTTTCCCTTTTCTCAAGGCCCTTTGAAAAAAATCTTTTAAAAGTCTTTACCAATCCGGCGTCAAAAGCCGGAACACTGAAATATTTCTCAACCTGTTTTGAAGAAATGTTTAAAGAAATACATTTCATAAAGCGTTTTTCCAAGGTAATATCCATCTGATGTTGCTTAATAATTTCAACTTTATCTATATCTGTTGTGTTTTCAAACAGAAAAACCTTGAAAATATAAGCGTTACTACCTTGAATATTATTCAGCATTGCTGCACCGTTTAACATGATGTTCCTGATCTGCTCTATTGTGTATCTGTCTGCATCAATAATTTCAACAAATACAGAAGTTCCCTGAATCTCTCTAATCAAACTTGCAATACCACTAGATAAGTCGGGCATCTGATTGTCAGCTGAAATCAGGTGGTAATAATCCTTTTCCACAAGATATCTCACAAGGGAATATAAATAATTATTTTTCATTTGAAATAAATCCTCCAACATTTACAGCCCCATATTTATAAAGTATTTCATCCACACAGTCAGAAGCCTTAGTAATAACCCCTGCCCTGCCTTTGTATATTCTCAGAGCAGCCTCAAGAGACTTAGGATTGTCCGATTTTAAAACAAACGGCTGTTTCAAGTAAGTCTGAGCTTCCTTTACTACATGAGATAACAGCAGTTCGTCTGCCCCGTTCACATCTACATCAATAGCAATTAATCCGTAGTCTTCTTCCATCAAATCCATAGCGATATCTGTAATGGAAGATACATCTCCTGTCAAAAGGTCTCTTTTCAGAGTTTCTTCCTTATTAATATCTATCCATCCCATTTCTATTTGATTTATATCTACAAAAGAAATTACTTTTGTAGACGATGTGATAAAATCAACGTTCAAGGGGAAAGTTACCGCATTACATTCGCTGACTACCTTTGAAATTTCAGCAATAAATTCAGGTCTTGTCCCGCAGCACCCACCAACAAGCCTTGCTCCATTTTTTATAAATTCTTGTGCGTATTTCGCAAATTTTTCAGGAGTTTCATCATAGACCAATTTACCGTCTATTGTCTGAGGAATCCCTGCATTGGGCTTAATGCTAAAATTCAAGCCGGTCTTTCCATAGTTTTCAGCAACCTTTATCATGTATTCCGGTCCAAAGGAACAATTTGTACCAATCATATCAGCTCCCAGTGAGTGCAGAATGCAAGCACAAACAGCCGGGTCTGAGCCCATCAGCGTTCTTCCGTTCTGCTCATAGGAGATTGAACAAATAGCGGGCAAGTTACAATTTTCTTTAGCAGCCAAAAGGGCAATTCTCATCTCACTTACATCTGTAAATGTTTCGAAGCTTATAACATCAGCACCCCCGGCAGCTACAGCAACAACTTGCTCCTTAAATGTATTGTAGGCCTTCTCAAATGTCAAATCCCCAAAAGGCTCCAAAAGTTTTCCCAAAGGGCCTATGGAAGCAGCTACATATCCATTATCCCCCATTACTTCCTTCGCAAGACTGACACCAGCAAAATTAATATCATAATGCTTGTCCTGCAATCCATATTCAGAGAGTTTCATAAGATTGGATTGAAAGGTATTTGATTGAATTACATTCGCCCCTGCATCACGGTATGCTGTATATATTTCCTTGACCTTTTCAGGGTGAGTAATATTCCACTCTTCAGGACAAGTTCCCACTTCGAGTCCCTTGCTTTGAAGCATAATCCCCATAGACCCGTCAAATACCAAAACCTTTTTTTCTATATCATTTAAAAAAGACATATATACCTCCATATATAAAAATTGCCAGTATTTAAACTGGCAATTAATTACTTCTATTTAATTATAATATTCATTAAGTCAATTGGCAACATACACATTATGCAGTCTCTATAGCCGCTTCATCCTCAAGTCCCAGCTCTGCAATGGCATTTTCCCTCATTTTGTACTTCTGAATCTTTCCGCTTGCAGTCATTGGAAAACTATCCAAAAAACCAACATATTTAGGAGTTTTATGCCTTGCCATATTAGCTTTTACTGCATCTTTAACCTGTTCTTCTGTCAAAATGCAACCTTCTTTAAGTATAATGCAGGCCATTATTTCCTCTCCATATACTTTAGACGGAACACCAATTACCTGTACATCCTTAATTTCCGGCAGTGTATATAAAAACTCTTCTATTTCCTTTGGATAAATATTTTCTCCACCTCTGATAATCATATCCTTTATTCTGCCTGTAATCTTGTAATATCCATTTTCATCCCTTGTTGCCAAATCTCCTGTGTGAAGCCACCCGTCAGCATCAATTGCCTGGGCAGTCGCTTCCGGCATCTTGTAATAACCCTTCATAACATTGTAGCCTCTGGCAACAAATTCTCCGGGAACGCCGTCCGGAAGGTCCTGATTGGTTTCGGGATCAACAATCTTACATTCAATGAATGGAAGTGCACGCCCCACGGTGGAAACCCTAAGTTCAAGACTATCGCCTATTCTCGTCTGGGTGCATACAGGAGAAGCCTCTGTCTGACCATAAGGAATAGTTATATCCTTCATATTCATTTTTTCCACAACTGCTTCCATAACTTTTATAGGACATGGTGAACCGGACATAATTCCTGTTCTTAGTGAAGAAAAATCAAATTTACTAAAATCCGCATGTTCAAGCATTGCTATGTACATTGTAGGAACACCATGTACTGCTGTACAACGCTCGCTTTGAATTGCATTCATAACCTTTAGTGGTGAGTAATAATCAACGGGAACCATTGTTGTTCCATGAGTCACGCAGGCCATTATTGCAAGAACCAATCCAAAGCAATGGAAAAACGGAACAGGAATACACAGTTTATCTTGGTAGGTAAAATGCATGCAGTCACCTATACACATACCATTATTTATAATGTTATAATGCGTAAGCATTACACCCTTTGGAAAACCTGTAGTTCCTGAAGTGTATTGCATATTAATAACATCGTGGCAATCAAGACTATTGCTGATGTTGTAAAGTTCTTCGTCAGAAATATCTCTGCCAAATTCAATAATATCATCCCAGCTGAACATTCCTGGATGCTTCTCATTGCTGACACTTATAACATTTTTCAGATATGGCAGTTTTTCACTATGAAAATTACCCGGCTCAGAGTTCTTTAATTCAGGACAGAGTTCATTAATAATCTGTATGTAATTGGAATCCTTGAAACCATCTAAAAGAACTAATGTATTTGTATCCGATTGTTTTAACAAGTATTCAAGCTCGAATACTTTGTAGTTAGTATTTACAGTTACAAGAACAGCTCCTATTTTTGCTGAGGCAAACAGTGTAATAAGCCATTCTGGTACGTTTGTTGCCCAAATTGCAATATGATCGCCCTTTTTAATCCCCATTTTGAGAAAACTCTTTGCAACTTTATTGCAAAGTTGGTTAAATTCAGAATAAGTTTTTCTGAATGGGCGATCTGTGTATAATGCACAGTCATGATCTGGATATCTCTTTGCCATATCATCTAGTAAACTACCCACAGTAATCTCTATCAGTTTCTCCACAACCAACACCTCCAAGTTAAATTGTAACCATATTCATAAAATGTTTAAAAAAATAAAAAGCCTTTCGTCTCGTAATCATGAGACGAAAAGCTATGTTTCCGCGGTACCACTCAAGTTAATTCCTTTTTAAAAGAAATTCTCTTTAAATCATATAACGGTGAAAACCGTTTTAGCCTACTTATTTCAGCTAAAAATGCTCCAGGGCGAGCTTCAACCTTCAAAGCCGCTGTCTTGCACCAACCGACAGCTCTCTACTGACTTATGTACGGTTTACTATTCCCATTCACTGCACTGTTTTTATTGGAAATTATTAATATAATACTATGTCGGCAAACTAAGTGTCAATACTTTTTATACTTTTATGTTATGTTTAAATGCGTAAATTGCTGCCTGTGTTCTATCATTCACATCCAGCTTTTTGAATATATTAGATATATGATTTTTAACGGTCTTTTCGCTTATATAAAGGGTTTTAGCAATTTCTTTGTTAATCATTCCCTCAGCTATAAGTTTTAAAACTTCCACTTCACGATTGGTCAGATTGTTTACAATAGATTTATCCTGTTCATACAATGTTACTCTGTTAAATTCCTTTACAAGCTCGCCAGTCATATTAGGCTGTATGTATGTTTGGTCACGGTAAACACTTCTAATTGCCTCAATCAACACTGATGATTCTGCATCCTTTAAAACATAACCCTCACATCCAAGCTGTAACGTCTTAAATAGATATTCTCTGTCCTGATGAAGAGTCAATACAATTATTTTATAATTTACAGGCTCATCTTTCAACATTTTAATGGCCTGAAGACCATTTACAACAGGCATATTTATATCCATCAGGATAATATCAGGCCTTATCTTTTTGGACATGGCAACTGCTTCCTCACCATTCGAAGCCTGCGAAACCACGCAAATATCCTCCTCCAATTCGAGGATAGTTTTTAATCCTTGTCTAACCATAGCATGGTCGTCCGCAATCATTACCCTAATTTTATTCATTTCTGAGAGTCCTCCCCTTCATCCAGTAATGGTATATGAATCGTAATTTTCGTTCCTACTCCTACCTGTGATACTATATCCACCTCTCCTTCAAGCAGGGCTACCCTCTCTTTCATGCTAAAAAGGCCAAATCCGCCAGTACTTTCAGGCTCTATTATTTTAACATCTTCAGTGTTAAATCCAACACCATTATCAGCAATAATAATACTTAATTTTTGGTTGACATGTTCTAATAGAATTGAAACTCTTTTCGCTTGTGCGTGTTTTAGTACATTGTTCAAAGATTCCTGTACAATTCTGAATACAGCAAGAGATATGACAGGTTTAATTTCTTCATTAATTGCTATGGATCTGAGCTGAACATCTATTCCTGTTTCTTCTTTGAATGAAATTACATAACGCTCTAAAGTCGGTAATAAGCCTAAATCATCAAGAGCCATTGGCCTCAGGTTATAAATTATCTTTCTGACCTCCTGAAGACTGTCCCTCATAACCTTTTTAAGGTTCTGCAATTCTTTTCTTGCTTCGTCAATATCCTTATCCAACAGACGTTCACAAATCTCAGCTTTAATAACGATATTTGACATTGATTGTGCAGGGCCATCATGAATTTCTCTGGCTACTCTTTTGCGTTCTTCTTCCTGAGCCTCTATAATCTTAATACCGAGGAACTGCCTCTGCTGCAAATTATCCAACTGCTCTCCTGCATTTTGCAGATCTCCGCTAAGATAGTCCAACGCAATACCTACATGTCCTATGAGGCTATCTGCCCTTTCCAGGGTTTTTATACAATCCTTTATTCTTAATTCAAGATCGTTTCTTCTTCTTATGAGAAAAGTCTCCTGTTCACGCCTTACTGCAAGTTCAACCCTTATATTGTCCGCTGTCTGGTAAGCCTTAGCAAGCTCGTTCTGGCTATGCCTGTTAAATTCCTTATTAACATCATATAGCTTCTTTTTACTTAGTTTAAGGTCATGCTCCAGATTTTCGATTACACTGACAAGTTCAAAGACCTGATGTTTTAATGTTACCAATTCATCTTCAAGTCTTTTGCATTCCTTTCTTGAATTCTCAGCAATTTCAATAATCTCATTTTTGCCTGATTCAAGAGATTTTACTGTTTTTGTAATTATATCATTCATCTGTACAGAATTATGTTTATAGCTTCTCATGTTTTTGTCCAATCATAAATAATCCCGCAAATAGCAGGTGAATATTTTTACACTATAGTATATTCTACCTAATATCTTTTTTTCCTACAATAAATATTATAAAAAATATCATAATATATAAATATTAGTAAAAAATGCTGTAAATTTAATTGAAAATTTTTATAATATTTTTTCGAAATTAAGTGTTGACAATAATAATAACAACTCTTATAATGTAAAAGTGTTCGGACGGCAAGTTCTTAATTAAATATGCGCCATTAGCTCAGTTGGTAGAGCACCTGACTCTTAATCAGGGTGTCCCGGGTTCGAATCCCTGATGGCGCACCAAATAAAAACCGCTTACATAAAGTAGGCGGTTTTTATTTGGTCTAAATCACCTAAGTCATAAAAATAGAGAGCTTTTCAGCTCTCTATTTGTTTTCTGATTACTTGTTACGGCATACACGGAAACCTTGATCATATCCCTTGCCATTTGGATCAAATTTCCCTCTGTATGAGAATTTACAGGCCGTATCATCACTGAGCCAACATCCACCTCTCCAACACCTTAGAGAGCCATTTGTGCTTTCCAGAGCGTCTCCGTACCAGTTCCAACACCATTCTCTAACATTACCTGACATGTCATAAAGTCCCAATTCGTTCGGTTTCTTTAAACCAATAGCTTTTGTTTGGTTCTTATTACTTTCAATCTTTTCCCAACGCCACTCTCCGTCTAGTTTTTTATCACCTGAGTTTATCCAATACCATGCTACGTCATCTACATTATTACTTCCGCTGTATGTATAATTTTTACTTTCCTGACCTCCGCCTGCAGCATATTCCCACTCTACCTCTGTAGGTAATCTATAACCGTTAGCTTTTGAATTGATAGTTACTGTCCATTTTATATCATCTAATTCGCTTGTATTGTTTGGGTCTTTTTTATCTTTGTCTATGTTGTAATATGGATCCAACCCTTCTTTTATACTTCTTTTATTGCAGTATTCAATACATTCATACCAGTTTACCATTTCTACCGGTAAATTATCACCTTTGTATTGAGACGGATTGCTTTCCATTATCTCATTCCATTCTTTCTGTGTTACTTCATATTTGCCAATATAAAAATCAGAAATTTTTACCTTTTTGTCATAGAGGTTGGACTTATTATTCTTATCAAATCCACCTTTGACTAATACTAAATTATCAGACTTATTAAGATTTTCTTGCGCACTGGGTTTTTCTTGAGAACACGCGCTAATTGAAAACATCATTGTGATTAAAAGGAAAATTAAAAGTTTTTTCATTGATTTGTCTCCTTTAAATTAATAAAAAATTATAGACCGTAAAGTCCTATAAATTTAGCCCCCCGTAAAATTAAAGACCGTTCTTCTAACAAAACGGCCCCAACACTTTTGGACTATCTAACTGGAGTAAAACGCTTATACGCCTGTCTCCAATTTTTAGGAACCGTAGATCTTGTTCCATTTTACTCTACTGAAAGATAATATTCAATTAATATGTAGGTAAGTATTTTTTACGATACACAAGGCAGCCGGCAATATAACCGGCTAACCCTATCTACCCATTGATAAAAATTCTTTATTATGCCTTTTTTACCAAACTGTTACGTTAGCACTTCCGCTACTTTGATATCCTTCTACGCATAATGCTTGATATGACCAGCTGCTTCCAAGATTCATTCCTTTGCTTCTCCATGCATTAACGTGGTTAGCAAAGTTAATCTGAACGTTTTGTCCTGTTGGTCTCTTTGATTGTCTAACGCTCCAGAACTGAGTAAAACTCTGAGTACCGTCAATGGAAGGTGCGTTATATCTCTGAGTTGTATATATGTCATAAGTACCACCGTCACTTGTTACAGTACCCTTGTATGTTCCAGTAGGTCTGTAAGTTCCCCATGTATCAACAATATAGTATTCAATAAGTGAGTTTCTTGTCCAACCATAAAAACTTAAATATCCATTACCTGAAGGTGAGAATACACCTGCATTGTAGTTACAAACTCTGTTTGCTGTTCCGTAATTCCATCCTTTACCAACAACAAAGTTTCCGCAATTAGTCCAATTAACGCTGTAGTTTCCGCCAGATCCATTAGTTACATTTACTTTTCCGCCACCATCGGTCCAGTTCTGCCAGTAATCAGTTGCTGCATATGTAGTTCCTGCAAACATGCTTGTAACACTCATTGAAATTGCAAAGATTAGCCCTAAAACTTTCTTATTAAACTTACCCATACTATAATCCTCCTAAAAAATATAGTTTTTACTACTTACCTACATACTAGTTGAATACCATCTTTCTTTCAGCCTTGTTTGTGAAGTTTTTTACTTAAACACAAAAATAAGAACAAAAATTAAGCCATCGCAAAGTCACTAAAAAGAAGTTTTTATAAATAAAACCCCGGAATTAGTAACAATACAATAAGATGCAAAAATGCAATATAAAGAATGTATTTTTTGTGCAGTTGGGAATTAGTAAATATGTTTAGTAGACTTTTGCAAAAACATGTTGAAAATATAGATAAATACTTAGATGACGATGTATTAACTTCTAGATAAAATAACCTGTAGAGTAAATATGAATCAAAAAAACTATTCACCTCCTATGTTAGTAATTAACGTAATGACTCTACTAAATCATGTTATCATATTTATACAATTTTGTAAATATATTTGTTGTATTTTTTTGCTATTTTGTATATTTTTTTGTTATTCTAGTAAATCCTTAAAAAATCTATTTGGAGAAGTTAATTCTTCATCAACCTCTTATGTGTAAGGTAACATGAATATGTTTTCCTAAATCATAATATCACTTTCATTCAAATTTGTAAATATATTTCATGTAAAATATTGCTATTTTGTGGAAAAAATTGTGTCCGAAAGAAAAAACCATCAATTACAATAACCAAGATGAAAATGTAAAAATACAGAAACAATACTCTAATAAAATGTACCGTTTAGCTCATTTGAGACAATTCTACTATTTCTCATCTCAAGTGAAAAATTAACGTAATAATTCTACTAAAGAATATTATCATTATTATACACTTTTGTAAATATCTATTGTAAAATATTGTGGTATAAGTGGAATATATTGTTACTAAGAATTAATAATTGGGATTCTACATTTTTTTCAGATAAATAAGTATTTTGTTGTTGACATTATTAATTATTGCTCTTATAATATAAAAGTGTTCGGGCGAGGCAAGCCCTTAGATATTAAATACGCGCCATTAGCTCAGTTGGTAGAGCACCTGACTCTTAATCAGGGTGTCCCGGGTTCGAATCCCTGATGGCGCACCAAAAAACCGTTTGAATAATCAAACGGTTTTTTTATGTGAAAATATTCTATTTAATTCATTTTCGCTGAAATTAGTGTTTCTTTCTGTCTTCTGGTCATTTTTTTAATACTGTATTCTCTCGATAACGCATTAGATTTAGTTTCAACCTCTTCGAAATACACAAGTGTCACCGGCAATCTTGCCCTGGTATACTTTGCACCCTTGCCCCTATTATGAACTTTAATTCTTTTTTCTATATCATCTGTATATCCTGTATAAAGTGTCTTGTCAGCACACTCCAAAATATAAACGTAATACATTTTCAAATAAACACCTCTGATATGTAATTATTAAATTATTTATTCAAGTATTTTTGCAACGGCCCTCACCATACAGGAATCAGCCCTAATTTTTAAAGGAAATGCCATTAATTCAAAGTCAGAACCTACCGTGATTTTGTCCAGATTGATAAGATTCTCAAGGAGCAAAATACCGTTACCGAGCAAATATTTGTGTATTTCAAAAGGAAATCTGTCAGGTGAAGGTGCATCCATTCCCACTAATTTAATTCCATGGTTTACCAGCATTTTGCAAAATGACATACTTAGTACGGGATGATTATTATAATAGGTTTCCTGTCCATAATATCTATCCATTTCGGTATTAACCAGCACTATCTTCTTATCTTTCAGAACTTCCAAATGTCTGCTTTCTGCTTCTAAAACACTTTTACCGGATGTATGTATTACGCAAGCGGGGCCATAAAAATTTTCCAGAGGATAGTTACATATATATTCGCAAACATCAGTCATGTGCATCACCCCATCAATATGAGTTCCGACATGCATCCCGGTTTCAAGCTTATGATTATTATACTGATCCTGAGAAAATTCATGAGATTGTTTTAATTTCACGCCCTCATCTCCGGGATAAACAGGCATATTGTTAAATATATCACGAGATAAATCTATTAGTTTCATATTTTACTTCCTAATATTTTTTATAGTCTATATTAATTATACAGTTTTTTTAACTTAGGGAAAACTAATAAAAAAGGCTTCATAAAGCCGGTTTAAAATCAGCTGTATGATGCCTTTTTTTGACTATTGCACACTGTAAGTTGTTACAAGCCTGCTTCCACCGCAGGTAATCTCGATATTATATGTCCCGGTATCCGTTTTTTCGTCTACCTTCCAAGTACATAAAAGATTTCCATCCTTACCTGCAACTAAATTTCTTACAGAAGAATAATCTCTCCCATTGATTTTATAGGAAGCAATAATTCTACAATTTGAGCCGGGTACAACCTTTATTGCAAGTACCCCTATTTCTCCCCGTCTTATATACGGTCTTCTTGCAACAATTTCTATTCCTCCGTCAGTCTGGGCTTGGAGGTTGATTTGCCTATTTGCTGCATCTATGCTTTCGTTCTTTAAAACCTTGTAGTTTATAAAGCCCGGCAGCAATAACATAATGGCTACTAAATAAGTTAAAATACGTTTCAAATGAAATCACCTCAAAGTATTTATTACTTATTTTTCACCATTATTATTTTAATATTAATTGTTCAAGGTAGTAATTAATGCTAATTAATAATTCTTTGCAAGCATTTGGAAATACGCTTGTGGATGGTCGCATACAGGGCATACTTCAGGAGCTTTTTCTCCTACATGAATGTGTCCGCAGTTTGCACACTGCCAAATTACTTTTTCACCTTTAATAAATACGGCATTACCTTCAACATTCTTCAAAAGAGCTAAATATCTCTCCTCATGTTCTTTTTCAATTTTTGCTACAGCTTCAAAAAGATATGCTATCTTGTCAAAACCTTCTTCTTTAGCCTCTTTGGCGAATTGTACATACATATCAGTCCATTCATAATGTTCACCGTTTGCAGCATCCTTGAGATTGGAAACAGTATCGCCTATTCCATCATGCAAAAGTTTGAACCATATTTTAGCATGCTCTTTTTCATTATTTGCTGTTTCAGTAAATAATGCAGCTATTTGCTCATATCCCTCTTTTTTTGCTTTTGATGCATAGTATGTATACTTGTTTCTTGCCTGTGATTCGCCTGCAAATGCAGCCATAAGGTTTGCTTCTGTCTTAGTACCCTTTAAATTACTCAATTGAAGTTACCTCCTGTTTAATTTAAAAATAATAATATGTTTATTAATGTTATACCACAGTTTATCAATTTGAAACCAACATTTTCATAAAAAAACTAATGATAAATTATATCGCACAAAGGTAATTTTAATGAATTATGCCAATACTATGTTTGCTTATATAAGTTATAATGTTAAGCAAAAGACATTGTTTAATAATATTTATAATGGATTTAGCATAGGAGGTTGATTATCATGGATAAATCAATTAGAAAAAAGGTATCTGATTCCAGAACTGAACAAATTCAAATATTAATGCCTGAACACATAAATGGTTTTAACCGTCTTTTTGGCGGCAAGCTTATGGAATGGATTGATGTTGTTGCAGCTGTTGTTGCCAGAAGACATTCCGGCTGTAACGTTACTACAGCCTCTATAGACAATTTACAGTTTAAAGCACCTGCCTACGTAAATAGTACTATATTTTTACTGGGGCAGATTACTTATGTAGGAAATACATCTATGGAAGTAAGAGTAGATACCTTTGTCGAGGAACTTAACGGAACACGTCGTATGATAAACAGGGCATATCTGGTTCTTGTTGCATTAGATAAAAATGACCTCCCCGTTCCCGTCCCGGGAATAATACTGGAAACTGAAGAAGAAAAAACAGAGTGGGAGGCCGCCAGAAAGCGCTGTGAATTGAGAAAGCAAAGACGACGTGAAGAATTCTGATTGGTTAATATTTAATCAAATTTAATCAAATAAATACTTGATCATTTTTTGGGGATTGTTGAGGAATTGTCTGGTCACAATATAATGTTCTGTTTCCTCATATTGAGTCAGTTTGACTCCATTCTCATCTAACGCGAAAATGTCTGCATCCGGGTAAGCCAACAGAATAGGTGAATGGGTCGCTATAATAAACTGACAGTTTTGCTTCACTAGTTCATTTATACGAACCAGCAATGTCATCTGTCTGGTTGGCGACAGTGCAGCCTCTGGTTCATCAAGTACATACAGGCTGTCCCCTCCAAACCTGTTCAATACCAATGACATGAAGCTTTCACCATGTGACTGACTGTGTAGGGATTTTCCTCCATATGAATTTATGAATGGGCCTGGTGCAGCCTTATCAAGCCTATCAACCTCGCTCGCAACATTATAAAAGCTTTCCGCTCTAAGGAAAAACCCATCCTTAGGTCTCTTAACCCCCTTTCCAACAGTGAGGTATTTATACAACATGGAATGTGTTTCTACTGAAGAAAAATTGAAATTTCTGGTACCACCCTCCGGATTAAACCCCAGGTTTACAGCAATAGCCTCAAGTAAAGTTGATTTTCCGGTACCGTTTTCACCCACAAAAAAGGTTACCTTCTTGTTTATACTCAAAGGTCTAAGATTCCTGATAACAGGAATAGAAAAAACATAGCTTTCATCGGATGAATTATCCTCTCTTAGCTTAATTTCTCTAACATATAGATCATTGAAAAGGTTAGACATCCTTCTTCCTCCTCCATAATAATTTCAAGAGGTTTTATCATTCTCCATTATATACATGTTTTCTTGATAAATCAAGAACATTTGTTCTTTTTATTTTATCCGGTAACCTTTGATTATTTAGGAAAATATGCAATAATAATTATATAATCAAAGACGGAGATGTTTTTTATGAATATTGAACTAATGACTGATATCTTAAAAAATGCTGACAATATCGTATTTTTTGGAGGAGCAGGAATGAGTACCGAATCAGGTATACCTGATTTCCGTTCCGAAAATGGTCTTTATATGACATCTGACGGCTCAAAATACTCCCCTGAAACAATGCTTTCACACAGTTTCTTTGTTTCACATACCCATGAGTTTTTCAAATATTACAAAACTAAAATGATATGCAGAGAGGCCAAACCAAATGCAGGGCATTTATCTCTGGCAAAACTTGAGGAATCTGGCAGGCTTAAAGCTGTTGTAACACAGAATATAGACGGTCTTCATCAAATGGCAGGCAGTAAAAAAGTCTATGAGTTGCATGGCTCGGTTCACAGAAATTATTGTACCAAATGCAGAACCTTTTACGATTTGGATTATATATTTAGTGCAAAAGGTATTCCTCTATGTATCAAATGCAACAGTGTTATCAAACCTGATGTGGTACTGTACGAGGAGTCTTTGGATGATGACGTTGTAAACGGAGCAGTAAATGCAATAAGGAATGCTGACGTTCTTATTATCGGAGGAACCTCACTGGTTGTATATCCTGCAGCAGGGCTAATTAATTACTTTAGAGGCAAAAAACTCATTCTTATTAACAAAAGCCCTACTCCCTATGATTCCAAAGCTGATCTTGTAATAAATGATTCAGTGGGAAAAGTCCTTGAGACTGTTGTGAAATCCATTTAATTAAAATTATATATTTGCAATTGTTTTAGCAAGCATTTTGCCTAATACAACACCTGTAAGGCAAAATGCTATGCTTAAAATAATATTTGCCACGCCAAAAACTACTTTCCCATCCTGAAAAAGGTTAACTGTTTCAAGGCTGAAGGTTGAGAATGTTGTAAACCCTCCTAAAATACCAGTAGTTAAAAACAACTGTAATTTTTTATTATCAGGACACAAGCCTATTATCAGCTGTGTTAATAATCCAATCAAAAACGAACCCAGTATATTAATAATTAGAGTAGCAATAGGAAAACCACTTGTATTATTCTTATTTAATAAGGTTGATACATAATATCTTGACGCCGCTCCAATGAATCCGCCAAGTCCAACAACTAATGCGTTCATTTTAAAAACCCCTTCTTAAAATATTACAAAATAAATGTTTTCTAAGGTTTAAACAAAATTTGAATGTTTTATTATTATATAACATGTGATGTTCATACTCAAATTCTATTTAAATAGATTGTTTAAATTTCCAGATAATATTTGCAATTACATAATTGCACTATTTCCAAAGATATGATAAATTATTTATGCGTGTTTATGCATAAATTCGACTTTTTATGCATAAACAGCTCTCTGGAGAGTCCCAGGTATGGGCGCCGAAGGTGCAAGGCAGTGGTTTTATCATTGCCGGTCTCTCAGGCAAAAGGACAGAGCTTTATAGCTTAACGTCTTTCTCTTGGAGAGCCAAAACGAATGTTTTGGCTTTTTTGTTATTCAAAAATTCAAGAAGGGATAGGTTAAAAAAATGTTAGAAAAAATTAGTAGTTTCATTTCTTGGTTTGATGGTATTGTCTGGGGATTACCATTAATAATTCTGGTTTTACTTGTAGGAATTTTACTTACTATCCGCACCGGCTTACTGCAAGTCAGGCATCTCCCCCGTGCTCTAAAGTATATGGTTAAGAATGAAGAAGGCGGGAAAGGTGAAGTTTCCAGCTTTGGTGCACTTTGTACAGCACTTTCTGCAACAATCGGTACAGGAAATATCGTAGGTGTTGCAACTGCAATCGTTGCAGGCGGACCCGGTGCTTTATTCTGGATGTGGATCGCAGCATTTTTCGGTATGGCTACAAAGTATACCGAAGGTCTTCTCGCTATAAAATACCGTACCATTGACGAAAACGGACACGTTTTAGGCGGGCCATTCTACTACATACGAAACGGTATGGGTAAGAGATGGGGCTGGCTTGCAAAGGCTTTCTCATTTTTCGGAGCTGCTGCCGGACTCATGGGTATCGGAACCTTTGTGCAGATTAATGGTATTTCTGATGCAGTACATAATTATTTTGATCCAAAAAATTTGCATACAATATCTATTATGGGAAGAAGTTATTCATGGTCAATAGTACTAACTGCTGTTATTGTTACTTTGTGTGCAGGATTGGTTATTATCGGTGGTTTAAAAAGAATTGCAAGCGTTTCGGAAATTATAGTTCCTTTTATGGCAATTTTCTATGTTATAGCTACACTCATAGTTGTTTTTGTAAATGTAAAGGCTATTCCCAATGCTTTTGTTCAGGTTTTTCAAGGTGCATTCGGGCTAAAAGCTGTGGGTGGCGGAGCAATAGGTGTTGGAATAAGTTCAATGCTTAATTCCATGAGAATGGGTATTGCCCGCGGTATTTTCTCAAACGAATCGGGTTTAGGAAGCGCCCCTATTGCAGCTGCTGCCGCTCAAACACACGAACCCGTACGTCAGGGTCTGGTTTCAATGACAGGTACTTTTGTTGATACAATTATTATCTGTACAATGACAGGAATTTGTATTATAACCACAGGTTCATGGAATATAGGTCTAAAAGGTGCTGCTGTAACACAGAACGCGTTTAGAGAAGGTTTCGGCTTTGCACCGACACTGGGTTCCTTTATTCTGATGATAAGCCTGGTGTTCTTTGCCTTTACCACAATTATAGGTTGGAACTATTACAGTGAACGTTGTATGGAATATCTGACAAACGGTAATATGAAAGCAGTTAAAGTTTTCCGTTGGCTTTACATACTGGCTGTATTTGCAGGCCCCTTCATGACAATAGAGATCGTTTGGAATATATCAGATATTTTCAACGGTTTGATGGCCTTTCCAAACCTGATTGCACTGATAGCATTAAATGGTGTCGTTGCAGCGGAAACTAAAAAATATTTTGCAAAGATAAAGGAAAGAAAGCTCAGTTAAAGAGTGTCGCAAAACTACTAAAAAGTAGTTGGTGATTTATAAAATTTATTATATATATAAAAAACAGCTTTCAAATATTGAAAGCTGTTTTTTATGGTCGGAATGACGTGACTTGAACACGCGACCTCTTGCACCCCAAGCAAGCACTCTAGCCAAACTGAGCTACATCCCGATAACGCGAAATTAATTATAGCACACTAAATTTATAATGTAAAGCCTAAACAATATTATTTGTATACAAGAAAAAAACCGGAATGCATATCAGCAATCCGGTTTTTCCTATTCTTCTTTTGGTTGTAATTCACTTATATGATACGTAATACATTTGGAAGCTTTTGGTACCTTAGTAATCTTTGGTGTTGTATTAATCACAGCAGCAGCTGTTGTGGCTTTAGCACGCCCTGCTTTTTTGGCCTTTGCTTGTAAAAGCTTACCCAAATTTGTACTACAATGTTTGTTACTACAACTTCCATTAATAATCATTGACCCACACTTGCAGAATTCTACCATATTATTCATCCCTTCAAGTATTGTATGAAATACTAGTATAACACAAGAAAGGCTATAAATGTAACTGGAAATAAATGTATTTCATTGAAATCCTATTTCTTCTTAACTAATTTTAACGTAATTTTGAAATTCACATTGCTCTTTCTCTTGGTTTTAACATTATTAGATGTCCTGTTTTTATTTATGTGTACCCTAGCAACGGGGTAAATTCTCAAAACTTTATGTATCATTTTAAAACCGCCTTATACAATACTCCCAGATAATATATCGGCATTTTAAAGCGAAAAAAATAGCCTTTAGTTAAAACCAAGGCTAAAGTTTGAGTAGTATCCTATTTAAAATACACAAGGTTAATAACGTTTACCCTTTTTAGCAAATAATCTATAAACTATATATCCAGCAATAACAAGGATTGCTAATGGTATTAATTGTTTTAGTATGAAACCTACTATGCTGACCGCCGTTATCAACAAAAATATCGCTACTATTATAGTTATAATCCTTTTAGTTTTATCATCCATATACTTTTTCCCTCCATCTATATTATAGGTAAATTATACACCTATACATATCCTTTTGTCTATAAAAATTTAATTATTTTGATTCATTTATTAATTTTTTTAATATTTGAATCAATTTCATTAATTTTGATAACCTTTCGCAATTAAATTTATTGATTGTACTACAAAATCAACTTCGTCATTTGTGTTAAAACATCCTACACTTAATCTAACAATTCCGGAATTTACTGTTTTAAAATGCGAATGTGCCAATGGAGCGCAGTGGAGACCTGCTCTACATTCAATTTTATACTGCTTGTCAAGTTTATAGCTGACTTCTGTAGAATCCACTCCATCAAAGTTAAATGCCACTATTCCACTGTTTTCTTCAATACTTTCGGGGCTGAACATCTTTATATTATTAATACGTCTAATTCCATCAAAAAGTCTGACTGTAAGCTCATCCTTTTTTTTACGAATTTTATCAACTCCGTTTTTTTGTATAAACTCCAAGCCCGCCCCAAGTCCTGCTAGACCCGGTGTATTCAGAGTTCCGCTTTCAAGTTTGTCTGGCATTATTTCAGGTTGATAAAGTAGTTCTGAGCTGCTGCCTGTACCGCCTCTCATTAGAGGCTTCATCTTTATTTGAGGTGAAACATATAATCCGCCTGTCCCCTGAGGGCCAAGAAGTCCTTTATGTCCGGGAAACGCAACCATATCAGCATGAACCCGGTTTATATCAAGGTCTATGCTACCCAATCCCTGCGATGCATCTATCAGATACATTATGCCATTATCCCGTGCAATTTTCCCTATCTCTTCAACAGGCATAATTATACCGTTAACATTTGAAGAAAGTGTACATACAATCAATCTTGTTCTTTTATTTATACTTTTTCTTATATCCTGTGGATCAACACGTCCAAGACTGTCAGCACCCACAATAGAAAGTTTAACTCCCCCGTTTTTTTCAAGTGTTTTTAAGGGTCTTATTACTGAATTATGCTCCATGCAGGTTGTAATAACATGATCCCCGGGTGAAAGACTTCCGCAAATTGCTATATTTAAAGCCTCTGTTGCATTTTTAGTGAAGCTTATATTAAGACTGTCCTCTATTTTTAGCAGCTTTGCTATACGTTCACGAGTAGTAATTACAGTTGCAGCGCTAGCAACAGACATAGTATGACTTCCTCTTCCCGGATTGGCACAGTAAGTTCTCAGACATTTATCCATTTCAATATATACAGCTTCAGGTTTTGGAAAGGAAGTAGCAGCATTATCCATATAAATCATAATATACCTCAACTATTTTGGGTTTATTATATGGTATGAAACTATTATTTCTTTAGTTCCTCTGTAAGAAGCTCTCCCAATATTTTGACTCCCTTAACAATTTTGTCCTCTGTAAGTCCAGAAAAGTTGAGTCTCATTGTATTTTCGTGTCCTCCTCCCGGATAAAAAGCACTACCCTGTACAAATGCTACTCCTTTTTTCATTGCACAAATTAGAAGCTCCCTGCTTGATATTCGTTGTGGTAAAGTAACCCACAAAAACATCCCCCCCTGGGGGTTAGTGTAGGATATTTCCTTGGGAAAATATCTCTTTATTGAATCTAGCATTGTATCTTTTCGCTTTTTATAAATCAATATATTATCTTTGATATGAGCTTTAATATCGTATTTTTCTATATAACGCGCAATAAGCATTTGCGTAAAAAAGTTGGTATGCAGGTCTGTCCCCTGCTTTAAAAGAATATATTTTTTTAAGATTTCTTTCGATGCACTGACCCAACCAACCCTGAAGCCGGGACAAACTGTTTTTGAGAAAGTGCTCAGGTATATTACTCTTCCCTCAGTATCAAAGCTTTTTATGGGGGGAAAGTTATTTCCATCAAAGCAAAGTTCACTATAGGGATTGTCCTCAACTATAATCAAGTCATAATTATTGGCAACATCAATAAGAGCTCTACGGCGCTCCAGACTCATTCTCCTTCCCGTAGGGTTTTGGTAGTCAGGTATAGTATACAAAAATTTTATGTTTTTATTTTCAATTAGCTTGTTTTTTAAGTCCTCAATAATCAAACCTTCTTCATCCATTTCGATTTCGATATAATCAGGGTAACACGGGTTAAATGCATTTATCGCAGATAGATAAGTAGGACTCTCACAGAGAACAACATCTCCCTCATCCAGAAAAACCTTAGCGGTAAGATCTAAACCCTGTTGAGAGCCTGATGTTATCAGAATATCGTCAGATTCCACATCTATTCCTTTTTCTCTCATCAACTCTGCAATAATTTTATGTAGTTCATGATATCCTTCCGAGACTGCATACTGCATTGTTTTAGCTCCATTTAGGGATAATACCTCATGGCATAGTAATTTCATTTCTTCGACAGGAAAGGTCTCCTCAGCCGGAAGACCACCACCAAAGGATATTATGTCCTGCGAATCCGTTAATTTCAGTAGTTCTCTTACTTCAGATGCCTTAAGTGTACGAGCTCTCCTCGCAAACGTATTATCTATCATTAAATTCCCTCCTTTATATAGAATTTATAAAAACGGATTAATCTCTGCTTCAAATGAATATTTCTTTTTTAAGCCACCTGTGGAGTACTGCTTTATGCAATTCTTTAAAATAGAAATACCCTCTTTTATGTCCTTTTCACTTGGATAGGAAAAATTAAGCCTTATATAGTTACCATCAATACTATAACCCGGATAGAATATATCCCCCAGCATCACCACAACACCTTTATCTGCCAAGCCTTTGACAAATTCATTCATGCGTATATAATCAGGAAGCCTGAGCCATATAAAATATCCTCCCTTTGGGACGGTTATTGTCATACCGTCCAAGTTACCTTTGTTTAATTCATTTAGCATCAAATCTCTTTTGCTCTTATATATTCTTCTTAAATAATCTATATGTGGCCCCATATGCCCACCATTTAAAAATTCATTGATTATAAACTGCGAATGTGTACTTGTCTGTATATCCGTAATCTGTTTAAACTGAATAAACCGACCTATAATATTTTCACTTGCCACAACAAAACCTACTCTTAGACTGAATGAAATTGTTTTTGAAAATGAGCTGAGGTAAACTACATAGTCGTTATTGTCCAAGCTTTTCAGAGAAGGTAATTGGTTGCCACTATAATATAATTCACCATAAGGATCATCCTCAAGAATTGGCAAATTATAATAATATGCAAGCTTCAGAAGTCCTTTTCTTCTTTCGAGGCTCATGGATATTCCCGTCGGGTTATGAAAATTAGGCTGAGTATATATAAATTTCGGTCTGTACTTTACAAGACAGGATTCCAGAATATCCAGCCTTATTCCCTCATCATCCATTGGTATTCCTATAATTTTTGCATCATAACTTTCAAAGGCTTGTATGGCACCTATATACGTAGGTTCCTCTACAAGAACTACATCACCCGGTTCTATAATCGTCCGTGCAAAGAACTCTATAGACTGCTGTGATCCTGATGTAACCATTATTTGTTTTGTTCCAGCATTAATACCATTTTCCTGTATGTATGCCTTGATTGCCGTTTTCAGGTCAATACTTCCATCAACCGGAGTAGGCATAAACAGCTTCTCTCTGTATTTTTGTATTATCTGAGTGTTCAAATTTTTCATAAGATTAATATCACAGGCGTCTTCAGAAGAAATACCCGATGCAAAGGAGATAATTCTTTCTTTTTCAAATACTGATAATATATTATTGATTGTTTGCTCTCCTGATCTTGCAGATCTCTTGCTTTCAAACTGTCCCCACCTTAATGGCGGTATGTACATTTTCTCCTGAGCAATATCTTTTGTCAGTGGTGCAAGAACTACAGTTCCACTGCCTATTCGTGACTCGACCAGCCCATCAGCTTTAAGCTCCATATACGCTTTAACAACTGTACTCCTGTTTACACCAAGTTTCGTGCTTAGTGTCCTTTCAGCAGGTAAAATGAAATTTGCTGGTAGCTTGCCAACTGCAATCTGGTGTTCTATCTGTTTTTTTATTTGCAAGTATATAGGAGTTTTTGATTCTCTGTTTATTATAATATCCATTTTTACCCCTCCTTAGCTTACTAATATACTTTATGTAAATAATTGGAAATTAAATAGTTCTATGAATTGGTATCATCCAATTTTATTATAAGTCATAATTGTTTTGAGAAAAACATCCAATTTGGATATTTTACACCGATCCAATTTTTGATAATATAAGCAAAAAGCTGTACCCTTGAAATCTTCACTCTTCAAAGGTACAGCCCATATTTTGTTTATATTAACTATTTTATTGCCTTTCTTAATCTGGTGATCACCGGTATTGCAATGAATCCCCCTACCAAAGCAGTTACAAGCTGTGGCCAGCTGAACAGAGCCAAAAGTGTTTTGGCAAACTTCGGGAATTGGAATATATTCAGAAACAAATTAATTGAACCATACAAAAATCCAAACTTTAAAATAGAACCTAAAATAACACCCGCATATTTGTTTTTGTTATATAGGAAGTAAAATACTATTACCAATATAAGGTTTGCTACCGATATTACGGGAGCATACAAAAGCAATGCAGATGCCAGTGGCGCATGGTTATTTATTAGTGATGTAAAGGGAGATAATACTGCAATTGCTACCCCACCTCCAATTCCGGCAGTCATTGCAGCTACTAGCACACACAAATTAACCAACGGACCGACTATAAAATTATTAAAGGGAAGGCTTCTCCCAACCATCTGTACCACAACTACAACAGCAAGAAGAACCGCAGTTCTTGTAATCATTCCAATCTTATCGTTTTTCATATATGTCCCCCTTTTGAAAATTATATAATTATAAGAAATGAATAATATATTGAATTATTGTATAAATATACCACAAAATTCTGCTTATTAACATCATTTTAGCAATGTGCTTAACTAAATTCCCATTTTCTATAGACTTTTCAATTGAAAAGTAGCATAATAAATCTAGAATTTTCACTTAAATTGATTGATACTTTCTTATAAATTATCAAATTTTGCTAAATAAATTATAGAGAAGGGAGTAATACGAAAATGAATATTTCTATTACCAAAACTACAAATCCTAAACAAAAACCTGATCAGAACAATTTGGGATTTGGAACATATTTTACAGACCATATGTTCATTATGGATTATACTGAAGGAAAAGGCTGGCATGACCCGAGAATAGTGCCATATGCTCCTTTAGAAATGGACCCGGCTTCAATGGTTCTTCATTATGGTCAAGCTATATTTGAAGGTTTAAAAGCATACAAAGCTAAAAACGGTCATATTCTTCTTTTCAGACCAGATAAAAATATGGCAAGAGTAAACAGTTCAAATGAACGTCTTGTAATACCCAGAATTGATGAGGACTTTGGTGTACAAGCTATTAAAGAACTGGTAAATGTTGATTCCGACTGGATTCCTGATGCTCCGGGTACATCTTTGTACATACGTCCTTTTATAATTGCAACAGATCCATTCCTTGGTGTAAGACCTTCTGATACTTACAAGTTTATAGTAATTCTTTCACCTGTTGGAGCTTATTACAAGGAAGGAATGAATCCTGTAAAAATTTATGTTGAAAGCAAATATGTGCGTGCAGTAAAAGGTGGATTAGGATTTGCAAAAACAGTTGCAAACTATGCATCAAGTCTTAAAGCACAGGTTGAAGCTAAACATTCCGGGTATACTCAAGTTCTTTGGCTAGATGGTATTGAAAAGAAATATATAGAAGAAGTAGGAACTATGAATGTATTTTTCAAGATAGACGGAGAAGTTATAACTCCATCCCTTGAAGGCTCAATTCTTCCGGGTATTACTCGTATGTCAACTATTGAATTGCTGAAGAAATCTGGTATAAAAGTTACTGAACGCAGAATATCAATTCAGGAACTATATGATGCACACGCAGCAGGAAAATTGGATGAGGCATTCGGTACCGGTACAGCAGCTGTTATCTCTCCTATAGGTGAATTCAACTGGGACGGTAATGTTATTACTGTAAACGGTGGAAAAATAGGACCTGTAGCTCAACAAGTATATGATACAATCACCGGAATTCAAAGTGGTGAACTTGAAGATACTTTTGGCTGGACACAGATAGTTAAATAATTAATTTTTGATTAGAAAAGCCATTGTTTTCGACCATGAAAACAATGGCTTTTTAATTTGAAGTTATAATATAAATAGTACAGGTATATATTAGAAAAGGATATTCTAATAAGTGCGGTATCAATTAAAAATGAATTATTTTTTATTTTCATCTTTCATTGCTTTTGTGTTAGCTTTCTATTTTTGCAATAAAAGTAAAATTTTCAAATATATTAAAAAGTGTGTTCTACCTCTTTGTGCTGCACTATTTATTATAGCTCTGATATTTTTTCCAAAGACAGCAGTTTCTTCAGCTTCAAAAGGTATCCATCTATGGTTGGAAGTCGTTTTCCCATCTCTTTTTCCATTTTTTGTTGCTTCACAATTGCTAAACCGTTCAGGTTTTATTGGATTTGCAGGTATAATAATGGAACCGGTAATGCGTCCGATTTTTAATATACCAGGGTGCGGCTCTTTTGCACTTGCTATGGGTATTGTAAGTGGCTATCCAATAGGTGCTTCTATTACAAGCGATTTGAAAAGGCAGAACCTTATATCTAAAACTGAGGCCGAGAGGCTTCTGACCTTCACCAATAATTCGGGCCCCCTGTTTATTATGGGAGCTGTAGCAGTGGGAATGTTCAATATGCCGGCAGTAGGTTACCTTCTATATATTAGTCATGTTGCGGCTTGCCTTACAGTAGGATTTATTTTCAGATACTACAAAAGTTCTGAGAAAAGTCCTAAAAAACCTTATTTAAAGATGTCACAAAAAATCAGAATTGAACTTAAAAAACTCAAAAACTCGGATATAAATCCATACACTCTTTTTGGCGAATGCGTAAAGAATTCCATATCAACCATCTTAGCTATAGGAGGATTTATTATATTTTTTTCAGTTTTAATAAATATTCTGATTTCTAGCGGAATTAGCGGGTGGGTATGCGGTGGAGCCCCGGCTTTACTTGACAAATTGGGTATTGGGAGGCAACTATTAGAAGGAATTTTTTGTGGTTTTTTTGAAATAACCACCGGTGCCAACCTTATCAACTTAGCAAATGCAGACTTGGTTATTAAACTATGTACCGTCAGCCTGATAATAGGTTGGGCAGGTCTATCAGTACATGCTCAGGTTTTAAGCGTAATAAACGGCTCCGATATAAGTGCAAAGCCGTATATACTAGGCAAAGCTCTCCAAGGAATTATTTCATGCATATATACTTTTATAGGTTATCAATTATTCAGCAGCTTCATTCACAAAACATCTTCTGTATTTGCCAATTCAGAAAAGGTATTTTCAGATAACTGGAAAAGCATATTACAATCATCTTTTCATTCTGTCTTGTTAATATCAGTAATAATGCTGTTGATTTCCGTTATTTATATATGTACAACTACTTTTGTGTCAAGGAAAAACTTATTTTAGTTCTTCCCTGTTTGTCCTGATAACCTCAGCAGCTTCAGACAGTATATCTTCAACTTTATTTAGAACACCGTCTGCGTACTCTCTGGCACCTAAACGCACTTCTCTGGCATTTTTCTGTGCAGCTGCAATGATTTCATTGGACTGTTCATAAGCTTTTTTTGTAATTTCATGTTCGTCAACAAGTGATGCAATTTTATTTTCAGCATCCTTCATTATATTGGTTGCTTCCCTCTGTGCTTCCAGCAAAATCCTCTGGCGTTCTTCCTTAACCCATTTTGCCTGCTTTATGTCGTCTGGTAGCTTAAGCCTCATCTCTTTAATTATTTCAAGTATTTCTTCCCTATCCAGAAGACATTTTCCTGAGAAAGGTACACTTGGACTTTTCTCAACAAGTTCCTCCAATGTTTCCAGTATAGTTAAAATCTCCATATCATAAACCTCCCCGGGTTATTTGAGTTTAAATTTATCAATAATGTCTTTTTCTATACATTCAGGTACCAGGCCACTTATATTTCCTCCATGTCTGGCAAGCTCTTTTACCATACTTGAGCTTAAAAAAGAATAGTTTATACTTGACATCATAAAGAGTGTTTCAATGTCTGGCGCCTGATTTTTGTTCAACAATGCCATCTGCAGCTCATACTCAAAATCCGACACAGCCCGCAGGCCTTTAATTATTACATTAGCGTTTTTTTCCTTTACAAAGTCAACCAGTAACCCTGAAAAACATTCAATTTCAACATTCGTGCTATCCTTAACTACCTTTTTTAATAAGTTAACCCGTTCTTCAATAGAAAAGAGAGGATTTTTACTATGATTAATTAATACTGCAACAATAAGTTTGTCACAAATTTTTGATGCTCTCTCAATTATATCTAAATGACCATTTGTAACAGGATCAAAACTTCCGGGATATATAAATGTGTTCATTATTTTATCATCCTTGAAATTTAAATTCTTTTGTAAAAAGTTAATTTAGTCTTTCCGTAAATCTGCTGTCTGGAAATACAAAGTGTGCCTGTTTCCTGAGGCAGTTGATCTTCTATATCTGTTTCGACAGATATTAAAACTTTTTCATCCAGTACTCCATAGTTTTCAAGATCTTGTAAAATTCTTGGTACAATTTCCTTTTTATATGGAGGGTCTAAAAAAATTATATCAAACTTTTTACTTAGTTGGGAGAGTTTTTTCAGTATTATTTGTGCATCTCCCAAAAAAACCTCAGATTTATCCATTAATTTTGTATGTTGTAGGTTTTTAGTTATAATATCTGTACTTTGTTCACACCCGTCACAAAATACAGCACTGCTTGCACCTCTGCTCAATGCCTCAATGCCAAGGCTTCCTGTTCCTGCGAACAAATCCAGTATGTTTGAACCGGGTATATACGGTGCTATTATATTAAATAGATTTTCTTTTACCCTATCTGTAGTGGGCCTTGTGTTCATCCCTTCCAAAGTAAATAGCTTTAGACCTTTGGCACTTCCTGAAATTACTCTCAGCATGCTAATCACACCTAACTTCTATTATGATAATGTAACCTTGTCTCCAAAATACTCGGCAAGGTATTTTTTCAGTTCACTATGTTTCATAAGGCCCGGATCAGCCTGAATAATCTCCATTGCGCTATTCTGAGCCTGCTTTAAAATCTCCATATCCTTGTACAGATTCGCTATTTTTAATTCGGGCAGACCGTGCTGTTTGGTACCAAAAAATTCACCGGGACCTCTTATTTCCAAGTCCTTTTCTGATATTACAAAACCGTCGTTTGAGTGAGTCATAATTTTCATTCTTTCCTTTGCAACCTTTGAGTTTGATTGGTTAAACAAAATACAGAAAGATTGCTCATCTCCTCTGCCGACTCTCCCCCTCAATTGATGCAATTGTGCCAGACCAAATCTTTCAGCATTTTCTATAATCATGACTGTAGCATTAGGTACATTTACACCAACCTCTATTATAGTTGTAGATACAAGAATACTTATTTCACCTGAAACAAATCTCTTCATTATCTCTTCTTTTTCAGAAGATTTCATTTTTCCATGAATAATTCCTACGTTTAAATCTCGAAATACACTTTTACTTATATCTTCTGCAGTAACTACTGCTGATTTCGCCTCAATCTCTTCAGATTCTTCTACAAGGGGACAAACGATATATACCTGCCTGCCTTCTTTTACTTTTTCCCTTACAAATGTGTTAATTCTTTCCCTCATAGTTTCATTTACGGAGTATGTTTTAATTGGTTTTCTTCCCGGCGGAAGTTCATCAATTATTGAAATATCCAGGTCTCCGTATAAAATAAGTGCTAGGGTCCTAGGAATCGGCGTTGCAGTCATAACCAAAACATCAGGATTCTGACCTTTTTCTGTCAATATCGTCCTTTGGCGAACCCCGAATCTGTGCTGTTCATCAGTGATAACAAGCCCCAACTGTTTAAATTCTACATAATCCTCTATAAGTGCATGAGTTCCAATAACTACATCAGTTTTTCCTTCTTTTAGTTCTTCTACTATCAATTGCTTCTGCTTTTTCGTCAGACTGCTGGATAGTAAATCAACTGAAACACCAAAGTAGTCAAACAAGCTCTTTATAGATTTAAAATGCTGTTCTGCCAATATTTCAGTGGGTACCATTAAAGCTCCCTGATAACCACACTTAACAGCTTTAAATAGTGCCAAAACTGCAATCATTGTCTTTCCTGAACCAACATCCCC
>JAEYNY010000020.1 GCA_023412275.1 Bacillota bacterium | reverse complement strand
TGAACCTACGACCTGCCGGGTATGAACCGGATGCTCTGGCCAACTGAGCTACGCCGCCATTTTTATGTCGCCCGTTCTCTAACGTGCTTTTACATTATACATAAGAAATAGGACATGTGTCAATAGGAAGTTTATATTTTTTTAAAAAAATATAAACAACGTTAAAAACCCGCAAAAGGGCAGTAAAAAACCCTTAAACCACAAGGTATAAGGGATCTATTTTTCAGGAGGAATATATTTTAAGACCGGCCGGCGGAATAATCCGCCGACCAGAATGGATTGTTTTCAACAATACAAATTTTATAGGAAATAGTCCTATTTGTATATGTATAAATTATTTAAAATTTTTATTTAATCAATTAATTTTATTGTACATTTTTACTCCTGAGAACCAAAAATTGCTACATTTTGGCTTAAGATTTCAAACTTCATGTTTTGGAGCTTCAGTATACTTTGTACATACCCAATGGAATCTGCATGATACCGTCCTGCAATTTTCTGATAGCCCAGAAGCTCATATACCCCATTGCCGTCAAAATCAACGGGATACAATCCGCTTAGCGGATCAACCCAGCCTTCGATGGGTGCTTTGAGAATTCCTTCGTTAGTGTAGATTTCACTTAGATACTCTCTGCCTTTATATGTTATATCCAGTATGTATGTAGTTTTCTCAGTCAGGCTTTGAACCGAAACCTTGTAATAATTCAGATAGTTTACTTTGTATTGATATTTATTATTGAAATCCTCATAATTAAATATCATTGTAAGGCGGTTATTCACATCTGAAAAAATGTAATAAAACATTATGGCACCGCTTCCGCCTGAATTAATCCCTACTAATATATCATTAACTCTGTCTCCGTTGAAATCCCCCAGAAACAGTCCCGGGTTGTAACCCGCATCTGAAGGAAGCTTTGCGCTCTGCTTAATACCCGTTCTTCCGTCCTTTATGACCAGGGTAATATCCCTCAAAAAATTACTGTCAGGTGTCTTGACAGCTGTTAGATATACATAATCGGCAATCCTGTCTCCGTTTACGTCACCGTAGGCACTGGCAACTATGTTTCCGATATCATTGGGAAACGAACCTGAATTGTTTGAATACAGCATTTAGTTTACCCCTTTTTCAATATTTTGAATTGCTACTATATAATATGAAAAGCTTCTGTATTGGTGAAATTATATATTTCCCATCGTCCAAATATTGAATAAACAGTTCTCTGCAAGGGTATAAATATTAATGCCACTTTCGTACTCATTTAAAATTACCAAAATCAATATATGTGTTCTTCAAATCAATTACATCTAATATTATTATATGGAAGTGAGTAAATTTTGAATAAGGTCAGGTGACCATATGATAATTCAATGCGCAAGAAAGGAATTTATTCAGCAGGGCGACCAATTGGCAATAACCAGAGATGACAAGCTAATCGGTTATGGAAAGGTTATCGCCCTTCTGGACGAAAACGTACTAGTAGATATTGATGATGCAGCCAGTAAATCATTATTTGAAATCTTCGCAGAAGCTATCCCTTGTGACTTTACATTCGTCAACGAAAAATATATCCCCAAGAACATCGAGTAAACGTCAATATCAGGTATCCCACGTTTACCGGGGTAAAATCGTTTGCTGGAAAATACCCGGCTTACGGTTACCCTGGCAGACAGGAAGTGCCCTATAGTTTATTTGCCATGTTAACATTTTGTTTTAAAATTCATAACAGTTTATTAACTTTTTCTTCGTAAAAAATACATAATTTACAGCTATTATATAAACATAAGATAACTTAAGAAATTTTAAACGATAGGAGGACTCAATTATGTATAACAATAATGGCGATTGGAACAATGAATATTATAATAATTCTAACTCAAACTTTGACAACAACCAAATTATAACAATAACCCCAAAAAGAAAAAAACATAAGTTTACTACCTATTTATCACTTGTACTTATAACCTCAATGGTAACCGGGGCAGCAGTTGGTGGTGGAATGTACTACAAGTTTTCAAAGGAGCTTGACAGACAGGTGGGAGATCTTCAGAAAACAGTTGCTCTCTCAGCAAAAAACAATACAAACTCCGCTGTAGGAACCCTTACTTCATCCTCAGCCGAATCACTCAAAGCATCCACTCTTTTAAATACTTCGGCCGGAGACATGAGTATATCTGAGATAGCAAAGAAAGTCGGCCCATCAATTGTAGGTGTAACAATGAGCGTTCAAAACAGCCGTTCTTCAGGATTCTATGGTTTTGGAACACCATCAAATTCCAGTTCTGAGGGTTCAGGTATAATAATCAGTTCCGACGGGTATATAATGACAAATTACCATGTCGTATCATACGCAGACCCTAAGAGCGGAGCAAAAAATACTACACTTACAGTGTATTTACCTGATAAAAGACAAGCAAAAGCTACATTTATAGGCGGTGATGAGGATAACGATCTTGCAGTTATAAAGATAAATCTCACTAACCTTCCTGTTGCAGAACTTGGCAGCTCCTCACAAGTGGAAGTCGGAGATACTGCTGTAGCCATTGGAAACCCCCTTGGAATGGAGTTCGCCGGCTCTGTAACCGTTGGTGTAATAAGTGCACTAAATAGGCAGGTTGACACAGGTAACGGACCTATGGATCTTTTCCAGACAGACGCTGCGATAAATCCCGGTAATAGCGGAGGTGCCCTTGTAAATTCTAAAGGACAGGTAATAGGTATTAATTCAGCAAAAATATCTGAAAGCGGTGTTGAAGGCCTTGGTTTTGCGATACCAATGGACACAGCAAAACCTATAATTGAACAGTTAAAAACCTATGGATATGTTAAAGGCAAGCCTTTGATGGGAATTTCAACTCAGGAGGTTCCTGAGCAATACTCTCAAATGTATGGAATACCAGTTGGACTTTACGTAGTAGAAGTGACTCCGGGCGGAGCCGCAGCAAATGCAGGTATCAAAGCAAAGGACATTATTATTAAGGTTGACGGTAAACAAGTTAAAACCAACGCAGACATTGATGCAATTAAGAAACTGCATAAAGCCGGTGATACAGTAGATGTAGTTGTTTCCAGAAGCGGTCAGCAAGTAACTCTCAAGCTTACATTTACGGAAGCCAAACAGTAGTAATCAATTTCTAACAGCAAGTCAGGGCTTTAAAATATACCCCCTAAAGCCCTGACTTGTTTTTTATTTCCAGCTCCATTTTATGAAAGAATTTTTCACCCAGAAGTTTAAGATAAATATCCCCCATACCCTTCTTAATTGTTTCATTTAAACCACTGATGGAATATGTATTAATTTGTAAAGTTCCCTTAGGTAAAATCATGAGATACATAGGAATATCCCATATAGCATAATCAATATCAGGTAGCAGTATGAAGCCGGCTTTTTCATAGAATTTAATCCTGTTTTCCCTTATATTGCGTTCTTTCTGTTCTAAAGCATCCTCTGGCTTTTCAACCTCAACAATAATGCTTCGCTCACTGCAATATTTTCTTTTTAACATTTCAATAAATTTTGATCCGAATCCTTTTCCTCTGAATTCCTTATAAACTGCCAACAAACTTATAAGAACAAAAGAATTTGTACTGTCTCCGGTACAAATTGAGTATGCAACATCCTTTTCATCATTTACAAGGACAAATCCCGTTTGAATGTCTTTCTCAAGCTGCTTGTATAAAACATCGTAGGGCGGATACTCCCCCGGAGCAAAGTCATTTACTATGTTTATGTATAAATCCCTGACCTCATTAAGATTAACAGGCCTTATATCGTATGCCATGGTTCATTCCTTTCCAATTTCATTCAGTATGGATAAGTCAATGTGACAGTACCCATGAGGATTTTTATCAAGATACTCCTGATGATAATCCTCTGCTTTATAAAAATTACCAAGTGGAAGAACCTCTGTCAGGATTTTTCCTTTGTACAACTCTTGTTTGCTGTCGATGTAGTTTTCTATAATTTCTCTATCTTCGGAGTTCTTATAGTAAATACCAGTACGGTACTGTGTACCTATATCGTTTCCCTGTCTGTTGAGCAAGGTTGGGTCTATAATTCTGAAAAAGTAATCCAGCAGCTTTTCCATAGAAATCTTAGTTTTATCGTACTTTACATAAACAGTTTCAGCATGACCCGTTGACCTTCTGCAAACATCTTCATAGGTGGGGTTTTCAGTATTTCCATTGGCGTATCCAACCTCCGTATGGATTACTCCCGGAAGTCTCGACAAAAATGCCTGAACTCCCCAGAAACAACCACCTGCAAGCCATATTTCAGAAATGCTATTATTTGCTTCAATCATTGCAGCCACTCCTTTTAAATATACTTATCTGTCCTCAAATAAAATATCAGTTATTTCTGCTTCTGTATTTGCCTCTATAAATTTCATGACTTCATTCAGAACAGCATTTGCCTGTGCTCTACTCGTAGACACACATGCTGCACCTATTATAATAGTCTGATATAAATCCTGTTCTTCTACCTCAGCTATTGATATATTAAATTTGTTTCTGGCCCTTTGCACTATACTTTTAACAATCATGCGTTTGTCCTTAAGCGAATGACACATGGGTGCATAAAGCTTTATTCTCAAAGTTGATACAATCATACAGCCTCCATATCCGATTGAAACCTATTAATAGCCCAGTTCCTCTCCAACTATTATTACCTTAATCCTATCCTTTTGGTTCTGGTATGCACTGACAACATAATTACAGCATATTCTATTTTGTCCACTGCAGCCACTTGTCATGCAGGAATTCCCGGAGGTCAGTCCCATGCACTCTCCTTTTTCAGTACAGTATGAGGTATAATTAAGTCGAGTGGCATTTGCCGGAGCTGCCATGGTTTTTACCCTTTTAACTGCATCATCCAGATTTGCTACTATTTTATTTATACCCACCACAATTATTACTGAATCCGGGCCGTAACATATAGCAGCAACCATATTGGAATTCCCATCTACATTGTATAGTTCCCCATTTTCCGTAATGGCATTCGAACTGCAGAGATATGCATCGGCAAAAAAAGATTTACGAAAAATTTGTTTCATCTGTTCCCGGGATAATCCCTTTTCATATCTGTCAAGAAAGGTATATTTACCGGAACGGAGCAAATCTATTATTCCTGCTTCAAATAAGCTCATAGAACCGCCCACAGCAACCGTATCTCCTTCTTTTAGTAATTCAGCTACCTTCCCTGCAACCTCCTTTACAGTTTCTACATAATAAGGTTGCATGTTATTGGCTTTCAGATTTTCCATGGTTTTTTTAATTCTTTTGTCTACAATAGCCTTTGTATTTTTATCCACTTTTGAACCCCTCCATTTTTCTATATAGTAAAATTTTTCGTGCCTTCAGTTTCTGATTTTATAAGCATCAGGAGTGCTTTTTCAAAGGCTTCATCATTCTCCTTTGATCTTTTTCTTATAGTGCCGGTTCTTCCTCCCGCCCTCCTGATTTTTTGTCCCAAATGTCTTTCAAATAGCAATCTGTCGATATTGTTATCCGAGTATATCAAGCCATTCTGATTCAGAACTTTTGCGCCTTTACCCAATCCCATAGCAGCTACGCCGTAGTCCTGAGTAACCACAATATCATTCTTTTGAACCATATTAATAAGTTTTATGTCAACACTGTCACGTGCCTTGTCTACGGTAATTACCGTACTATATCCATCATTTAGTTCGTGACTGGTATCAATAATCATTATGACAGGAATGCCATGCTCCTTTGCAATCCTGATGATTATGTTCTTTACCGGGCATGCATCTGCATCTACAAGTATTTGCATATAAGTTCCTTCCGGCTTCCATTTTATTTACTATTCTATACCAAATAATTTAATTAAATCAACAAGTACCCTTTAGTTTTAAAATAAAAAAATCACATGGATTGCCCATGCAATTTTCTATCTTTATTTTTTTGTGGTTAAATTGTTTTAACTGAGTCCCGGTATACAATTCTGCCCATTATGGTGGACCTGCCTTGGCTTTTGTTCTCTTTCTTTATCTTGTCAAGGATAGATTTCACTGCTGTTCCCGCCATTTCTTCTACGTCCACCTCTACAGTGGTAATTTGCGGTTCAGAGATTGTAGCATATATATTATTATCAAACCCCACTACGGAAAAATCCTTCGGTACACTATAGCCCATTTCCTTCAGCTTTAATATAAGGTTATATGCGATCGCGTCACAATTGCACACAAAAGCGGTAGGCATATCTTTGGGGAACTTTAGCTCAATATACTTTCCATGCTTGTCTCTGTCGCATATCACATAATCTTCTCTCAATTTTATACCATGTTCTAAAAGAGATTTGCACATACCCAAATATCTGTCTTGAATACTGCTGGTTGCATATATATCGCCCACAAATGCTATATTAACATGTCCGTTTTTTATGAGATAATTTGTTAATTCATAAGCTCCTGAATAATTGTCAACTGTTATAGAATCAACATTTGTACTTTCATCGTAAAAGTCCAGAAAAATCGTGGGTATTTCTATATTCTGCAAAGCCTTTATATAGGCTTTATTCACCTGTCCCAGAACAATAAGTCCGTCTACCTTTTTGTCATAATAAAACTTAGGTAGTATAACATTGTGCTCATCCGCCGAGTTTAACACCTGAAGTATTGCGCAATACTGGTACCTCTCCATTATCTGAGATAGGTGTTTGAAAACACTGAAATAATATGCCTTGTCATCCCCCAGAAATTGTTCAGGAACGATTACGCCTATATTGTATGACAAACCATCTCTCATGGATTTTGCCATCATATTGTATCTGTACCCCATTTTATCTGCTAAATCTTTTATCTTATGCTTTAATTCTTCACTGACACCGTCTTTATTATTGAGTGCTTTAGAAACTGTGACAATGCTGACATTTAATTCCCTGGCGATATTCTTCATAGATATACTGCTTTTCATAATCTCACCTCTCATAAAAACTGTCAGTACTATTTATCATTAGCGGTTTGATTATTATTTTACTATAATTTAATATCTTTTGCCAGTTCTGGTTACTCCAGTACAAAAATGCTTTGTCAACAAAATATACAAATTGGATTCCAGTTCAATTAAATCTTTAATCATTGTAGCAGTTCTATTATTAAGGTTATTTACTTTGGACTGAAGTATTTTATTCATGTGCTTTTCTAGGATGGTCCATCGGGATATGGATTCTCTTAAGGTACCCAAAAGTTCCTCAAATCTCACTGAGTTATCATCATTGGCCTGCTTTAAGTACTCAAGAAGGATTTTTCTGGCTCCGTATAGCATCCATAAATCGAAGGTGAGCCTGTCCCTTTGCTTCCAGCCCACTGTCTGAAAATAGTTTTTAAGGTTGTATTCCTCATCACACAATTGAATTAATTTATTTAAAGCATCTATTCCATAATAAATTGTATACCCGTACAAATCATTATTGCTTCCTTCAAAATAATTATCCGACATAGTTTTTATAAAGCCTGAAATTTCATCTTTCATTGTACTGAACTTATTCAACCCGGCTTCATTGATTTCCAGAGTATAACATCTTAGAAAGTGGCTACAGGCTTCAGCAAGTTCACTTATGGGTGCCACCCCGATCTGGCTGTTCAAATCATATGTGACGTAATTATTCTTGTTTACTGAAAAGGGGGCCTTCTCTGCAAAATATATCTTGTCATCCTCATAGTAGAGCAAAATATTCACATGGTTCTGAGGCCCCTGAAAATATGTACTTAAATCAAAGTCTGCATCGTATTTGTGATAGAATTTCATCTTTTCAAATACGGTTTGGACTATTACCATATGGCCTTCATCAAGAAGCCCCTTTAGAAAATCTATAGAATCCTTATCCCCAACTTTAACATACTCATTCAGCTTTATATATTTACTCCAAAGTGACGTTAAATTTTTACTTTGATTATTTATCCGTAAAATATCCTCTGATTTGTGAAGCCACAGAGCAGGATTTATATCTCTAATAAAAAGAGATGCAATTATGTTTTTATCTAAGTTGACACTGTTTTTTAATATGTTGTAAATCGAAGATTCCATACAGTTGAGCTGTAATGAAACAAAATCATCTTTTCCGTCACTAAACTTAAAGAAGTTAAGATCTTTTAAATCACATTTATTCATATTTTCACCTCATTAAATTTTAGATTTCAAACGGGCTTGACCGATTTCCGGGAACATTTAAAAGGCTGTTATTTATTTCCATAATATAACATTTTATTCACATTGTCAATGAAAGTATGTAAGTTTTTGTATTAATATGTAGTATTTTGGGATTTGATAGGATTAATTTTAGACAATGACTAGTAGGGATAAACCAGTTCATTTTCCGGCTTCTGCGCCTGAGTAACTGAAATTGCGTAGAGTATAGGCATTTCCTTTTTCATATGAGGCTCGTACTCAATTTTTATTTTAGCTGTAACGTAAACCCACTCACCTTTTCTCCATTTCTCAGCGTCCTCGTATCTGCATATGAATCCATAAGGTACAAGGTCTGCAGCGCAGTGAACCATTGCCATACGGGCAGGAACAAACTCATTTCTGCTAAACCCATCCATTCGGAAAACAGTACCTTTGACTCTCACAGTCTTATTGTTGTATTTATGTGGATTTTCATAAGCATCAGTGTACCATTTTAAAAATTCATCATCGCTGATATTAACTATATCAGTATCATTCTTAAACTGTTTATCAAACAAATTTATGTCTCGTCCATATTGTACTTGCCCCGTATTAGCCCTGATACCGAAGCTGTCAGCAGGAGTTGCCGGGGTTATAGTCCCTGCAAGTAAAGGGATAGCCAGAATAACACAAGGAAGTATGTTATTTCTGCGTTTTGGCTTAAATAACCCCGGCAACAAGGATAATGCAATAATTATAACTCCCACCACAGAAAACCAGATGTATTTTACTTCGTGTATGTTAACATAATACACTATTTTGTCTGTTACAACTGCATGGGTGAGTAAAGCTGCTATTAAACCTAAAATAGTTATCTGTGCAAGAACTTCTCCGTTTATTTTTTTCATAATTTTATCAATCCTACTCCCGTCAGCTAAAAAATGCTGCTATTGAGAAAACAAAAACCGCAATAACTATAAGTATTGAAACCAGTTCTACCAGAAATCTCTTTTTGAAACCAGCCGAGAGCATCATTAAATTTTTCAAATCAAGCATAGGACCCATTACCATATAACATACCACCCCATGGATTGGAAAGCTGTGAGAAAAGCCTCTTGCAATAAATGCATTTGAGGTTGAACATACCGACATAAATACAGCTGCCCCCAGCATTACCAACAGTTCCATGTATCGGCTTATCCCAGTTGTCGAAAACAGCTTCCCCGATAAAAACGTCTGTAAAAGAGAGGTTACAAATGCTCCTACTACTATGTAGCTGCTCACATTGAAAAATTCCATTCCTGCATGTCTTGTAAGCATCCCAAGTTTACCGATAAATCCCTCTTGTGAAAAATCCCCAATATAACCACCTGAGCATGGCGTTTCCAGAACTGTCTCATTTACGGCATATTCCTTTGTAACCCCTGCAAATTTCACTATAAGTCCCACCGACAAAGCTATCACTAGACCTAACCCAACTCTCATTAATACAATTTCAGGTTTATTAGGAAAGGCATAGTATGTAGACATAATTACAACAGGATTTACAACAGGAGCGCTTAATAAAAATGTCAATACATAGTGCAGAGGAACTCCCTTTCCGGCAAGTCTTGAACAAATGGGAGCCATTGCACAATCGCATACCGGAAAGAAAATTCCCATAATCACAGCTACCGGGAAACCCGCCCATTTAAAGCGTCTAAACACTTTAACTATTTTTTCGTCAGAAACAAATACCTGTAGGAAGGATGAAATAAATATACCTATTAATATAAATGGAAGGGCCTCAATGAGAATACTCAGAAAAATAGTTATAAAGGCAGAGCTTGTATTTTTAACTGATGTTAAAAACAGGAATAGTACGAGCAATAGTGCTACAAATAAAAAGCCACTGAAAGCTTTATTATTATCTTGTAGTATTTTATAATCATTTTTAAAATATACAATTTTTGCTTGCCTGTTGACTGCCTTTATGGCTCTTTTGATATTTGTTTTCTCCACAGAATCCAAGGATTTTTCTCGGTTTAAAATAACAATGTCGCTGTTTGAAATCTGCTCCGTCATTATTGACTTCATATTGTTCAGGTACAATGCAAAGTTGGAAGCGTCCGCAATAAAAAATATATTGCTTATGCGACACCGTGATGGCAACCTTATTCTTAAAAGTTCTCCGATAGGCCATGTTCCGTTATATTCTATAAAAATCCTACCCGGGTTATGTTCCTCAATAACGGAATTTATAAAGCTTCTGTCAAGCATACGTATATCATTTATATTAATTAATACGGTATTATGCCTTTTGAGAATACTTTCCCGGTATTCTTCAAATCCCTGCTCACAGCATATTAATACGTTTTTTTT
The DNA here is from genome assembly GCA_023412275.1 of Bacillota bacterium. Lineage (GTDB taxonomy): Bacteria > Bacillota > Clostridia > Acetivibrionales > DSM-1351 > Ruminiclostridium. The sequence continues at coordinate 22,381 of JAEYNY010000020.1, read as the reverse complement.
ACTGTTTGTGCAATGCTGACTTTTTAATAGATTTTGTATGAATGTAGTCTTGCCGGCTTCAAGGAATCCCCCAATTATACTTAATTGTATATTCACATTTAAACTCCCGTAAAAAGTTTTTTCAATTCTGCGGTGTTGAGCTTTTCGCCGATAACGCAAATTCGTCCCGTATAGTCCGGCAAGCATGGCTTAATGTTGATTTCTCCCGGTACAAAATCAAACTGTACCCAACTGTTTTTCAGTAGGGGAATTATCCCTTTTGACCTAAGTACATTCCCATACAAGGATTTATTTGAAAGGGAATTTAGTATACTGCGTATCCCTTCATCAGTGTAGTGCTTAGGAGTTTCAACGCCCCAGTTCTGAAACATTTTATTGGCCTCCGTGTGCCTGTGTAGCCTGTTCTCTGGCAGATTTTCCATATTTAAATCTCCACCCTGTCCCGCAAGAGAAATAATATCCTCTCCCTTTAATTCAGACCAATCGGTTGTTACAATGTTGGCTTCAGGGTTGCGTTTATGAATATCATTTACAACTTTCGAAAGCTTTTCTTTCTCCATCATTTGTGTTCTGCTTAAAATTATGGTCTTTGCATTTTTTAACTGGTCTTGAAAAAATTCTCCGAAGTTGTTTACATAAATTACATACTTCATTGCATCCACAACTGCTATACACATATTTACATGGGCATCTGACTGCTTTTCCATTTTACCACAGGCCTCCAGAACTCCTGATAGTTTACCTACGCCGGAGGGTTCAATAATAATCCTGTCAGGTGAATATTTTCTCAGAACCTCCTTTAGAGCCGTAGAAAAATCCCCTACCAATGAACAACAAATACAGCCTGAATTGATTTCTTTTATCTCTATTCCTGAATCCCTTAGAATTCCGCCGTCAATTCCTATTTCACCAAACTCATTTTCTATAATAACAACTTTTTCTGAGCCCAATTTTTCTTTCAGAAGCTTTTTTATTAAAGTTGTCTTTCCTGCGCCAAGAAAACCCGAAACAATGTCTATTTTAACAGCCATATGATATGTTCCCCCTTTATTTAATTATATTCATCCACTTCTAATTAATGATTATCCTGCCGGTCATTGACATATAATCCTACAGTGAGCTATATTATATTTGAAAATGCATTAACAGGAGCAGCTATTATGGATAAAAATGTTCTAAAATCCTCAGATTTGAAAACCACTAAACGCCGTATGGCTATACTTGCAGTTCTTGAAAATTCAGTTGTACCGTTGACGGCAGAAGAGATATTCTCCCATGTTATTAACAATGTCCATATGAGTCTCTCAACTGCTTACAGAACCTTGGGGACTCTTTCTGAAAAAGGAATTCTTTTAAAAAACCTTAGTCAGGACGGCAAAACATATTATCAGATAAACAGCCATCATCACAAGCATCAGCTAGTATGTACCTTGTGTAATGAAACCGTACCAATCGATGATTGTCCCTTAACAAATATTGAAAAAAACCTCATTAATCAAACCGGGTTCACCATAACGGGACATAGCCTTGAATTTTCCGGCATATGTCCTAAATGTGCCAAACATGACTAACGGGTTACTTAATGGTTAGCTACCTTCCATTCTTCCAAAAGGATTCCGTAGTTTTTTTCATCATCCCAACTACCGTATTTGAATCTTACCTTGCGTAGCTCACCTTCCAAAGTCATACCCACCTTTTTCATAATTCCTTCTGACTTAAAGTTGTTGGAATTACATCTGGCAGATATCTTGTGAAGTCCAAGCCTTGTAAAGCCAAATTCTATCAATGCATTTGCAAGTTCTGTTGCAAAACCTTTACCCCAGTATTCAGGTAACAAGAAATACCCTATTTCTCCACAGCCCCCTGAGTTATTCCTGCTATGTATCTGAATGTCAGCAAAACCTATAAATTCATTCCCCTCTTTGGAGAAAACTGCAAAGGCATAGGAGCCGTCTTTATTAACATCCTCTCCCGCATTTATGAATCCTTCAAAAAAGGTATATGCATTGTCTTCATTGCTTATTTTATCTATCCACGCATATCTCATTACCGTTTCATTTGAAAATATAGAATAGAATAATGGAAAATCTTCATGTGTAAAAAATCTGAAATTAAGACGTTCACTTGATATTTTCATGTTATCCTCCCAAAGTTGTATACTTGACTAATATATTTTATTACACAATTATATATTCATTTTGCCTAATAGTAACGTTAATATTATCAATTTTTTCTTCAAAATTGGCCTTTGAGATTTTAAATTTGAAAATGCTATAATATAGGTATGAGCTAAAATCTGCTATATAGCCTATATACGAGACTTTAGTCAAATAATTTATATTTTAGAGGTAGGAGGAGTTATATGTTTTCAGTCGGTGACAATATTATATACGGAAATCATGGTATTTGTAAGATTGAGGGAATAGAGGATATGACGATTGATTCAAGCACTCGTCCTTACTATGTTTTAAAGCCTGTTTTCGAAAACGGTTCTACCATCTATTTTCCTGTAGGGAATGAAACAGCTGAGCAAAAGATGCGACGTATCCTCTCAGTTGACGAAATTTATTCCTTGATTAGGGAAATGCCTGACGAAGATACAATCTGGATTGAGAATGAGAACGAAAGAAAGGAATCCTATAGAAATATTATGGCAGGCTCAGACCGCAGTGCTCTTGTGAAACTCATCAGGACCCTTCACCTAAGAGAACAGGACTTGAAGAGCTCAGGTAGAAAGCTGTATGCTTCTGACGAAAAGTTTTTAAAGGATGCTGAAAAAACTCTGTATGATGAGTTTATTTTCGTTCTGGATATTAAGAGAGAAGAAGTAATTCCTTTCATCACAAGGCAGATTGAATTCAACACAAGGAAACAAGAAGAAGTTGATGGGATTGTTTAATGTGGGTGAATATGTCCTGTGTGTACAGGGTGGCATTTGGAAAGTCATTAATGTGAATAGGATCGAATATCATTTACAACAGCATGAATCCAAAGAAAGTATAACAGTCCCTGTTACTGATACTAATGGAATTGTAAGGGGAGTATCTTCAAAGGAAAATATACTGGAAGTCATTGAACGTGTTGGCTTTATTACTACTATTAAAGCCCCTAACGATAAGAGTCGCAAAGAGTTATATGAAGATGCCTTAAATGAGTTTGACGAGGTTAACTGGGTAAAGGTTATCAAGTCTGTTTATTTGAGGCAGCAAGACGGACGGTTGATGGAAGGTGAACTTGAATACGCTGATAAAGCTAAAAACTATTTTCATGGAGAAATATCCGTAGTTTTGGGAATACCCATGGGCGAAGTTGAAGGTTACATCTCGTCCGCCGTCTCTAATGATGGATGGTGAGTATTGAGCATAAACAGCAGTATAATTGCCGGATTTTATCTGGCAATTATACTATACTTTCGCATCTCTTCGAATTATTTCAAGTATACCATTGTCCATTTCACATAAAATATCTATATCCACACAAATACATTTCAAAAGCATGGAAAACGTCATAGTTTGAAAATTATTAGGTTATAGTCACCAATTAATTCTCAGATAATGTTATATAAATTATTACATAAATGGTAAAATTTAATAAATGTATATATCTCATTTTGCTACTATACAAAATAAACTTTTAGAGGAGGGATTTTTTTGAAAAAACTCGTTTTTGCCTTATCCATTATTTTATTCTGTTCAGTATTAAACACCGGATTAAATACTGGAATTGCAGTTCAAACCAGTTCTTCAATAACACCTGGGCCAATTCAAGCATTGGATTCCTTAAGTAATCAGGTTAAAGTTCTGCAATCATCGGCTTTTAAAACCACGAAATCGTCAGATACTCAAAAGCAAGCACTTTTGAGGCAAATTAAGGCTACATATGATCTTGTCCAAAAAGATAATTTTAAAAGTGCAGTTAATAAGCTCAATAAGGATATCAAGGAAAAAATAAAGATATGGATTGTGCCATCCAAACAATCAAAGCTTATTGAAGGTATAAATATCGGAGTGGCTTCAATAGAAAATGCTACTAAGACAACCATAACAACCGAATACGGTAAAGTTGCAGGTGTAGATGCCGGTTTCGGCAGTTGGAAATGGGCAGGCATACCATATGCGAAGCCTCCGGTAGGAGAGCTTAGATGGAAAGCACCCGTAAGTCCCGAACCCTGGAAAGGGATACGGCTATCGACTGATGATTTTACCCGCTGCACCCAGCCTGTAGCAAATAAACAGTGGATTCCGCAAAATAAGCTTATGGGTTCTGAAGATTGCCTTTACCTCAATGTATTTCGTCCAAAGACAATTAATAAAAAGCTTCCTGTCTACTTCTGGATTCACGGCGGAGGCAATGTAATGGGAGGAGCAGATGAATACAACCTTTCATACTTTGCAAATAAAACTAACATGGTAGTTGTAGTTATCCAGTACAGGCTCGGGCCCTTCGGTTGGTTCTACAACACTGCACTGAATTCTGACGGAACTGCAGAGGACAAATCAGGCAATTATGCAAATCTTGACATGATTAAGGCTCTAGAATGGGTACAAAAAAATATTGACAGCTTTGGAGGCGATCATAATAATGTTACCATAGCAGGAGAATCGGCTGGTGGTTTCCAAGTTATGAACCTTTTGATTTCTCCCCTAGCAAAAGGACTTTTCCATAAGGCTATTAGTCAAAGTGGTGCCGGCTCTAATGCACCCGTTGAAACAGCGTCAGCTATATCTGCCTCAGCAGTTGAAAGGCTTCTTGTGATGGATGGAACCTGCAAGGATTTAGAGGAAGCAGCTTCACACAGAAAAACTATGACTAGTACTCAAATAGCAAAATACCTCAGAAGCAAATCCGCAGAGGACATTGCAAAATCTGTCATGGACGAAAACGGCGGAATCACTCGCATAACCTCAATTGCAGACGGCTTAGTTCTCTCAGGCCCACTAAGCAAGGCTTTTGAGTCTGGAAACTATAATCATGTCCCGGTAATAATAGGTTGTAACGGCGATGAAATGAAGCCCTTCTTCCCGTTTACCTTTGGAGCTGTCCCTACAACAAACGGCCATAAATGGGCTGACATTTACAATGTTCTAGGGTTAGAACAACCCGCTATGTCACTGGATGAAGTGTTACCGGCAGACAGCTCGGACAGGCAGCTCTTTGATACTGTTACAAATTATTCCTCCTCATATTGGAAGGCTACTTTGGACGGATATACACGACTTCTTAAAAAACATCAGGATGATGTGTACAGCTATTGGTTCAAATGGGGCAGTGAAGACTCTGCACCTTCCCCGTTCAATTACCTGTTTGGTGCAGGCCACAGCTTTGACATGGATTTCTTTTTCGGTCAAAACGGGAAAACTCTGGCCGCTAGCGCTTACATAGATGCTAATGAAAAAGGCAGAGAAGCCCTGCATAATGCCATGACCTCTTACTTAAAGTCTTTTGTGCAATCAGGTAACCCCAATACAAATAACAGCAGCCTTCCTGTATGGGAAAAATGGTCAAATACTACTGATACGACTAAGGGCATCATCTTTACTGCAGATTATAATAAGGCTAAAATAAATATGACTAACACCGAATATACAAGAGAAGAAATTGAAGCTGCAGTAAATAAACTTCCGTCACCAACAAAAGAGATGACATATGCCCTTATGTGGTATTATTACCAATGGTAAAAAGTGCTTGATTAAAAGGACAGTTTTACTGTCCTGACGATTATTATTCAAAATACTCCTTTACGGCTAAAAAACATAGCCGGAGAAGGAGTATTTTTTTATTTTTACCGCTGATTATTTAGGGCAGGAAAAATAGTACAAGGTGTTTTTACCCTCTGTTAACAACAATAAAGCCCCGTTTATAAAACGGGGCTTTATAAAAATAATTTAATAAGAGGAAAAAACAAAATGAAAAAAAGTTTATGTACTTATATTAACAGTACAATATTAATAAATAATATATAAACAATGAACTTTTTGTAAACACGCAAAAGTGTATAAAAAAATCCTCAAAGTATAACTTTGAGGATTTTTCATGGTTGCGGGAGCAGGACTTGAACCTACGACCTTCGGGTTATGAGCCCGACGAGCTACCAACTGCTCCATCCCGCGATGACTGTATTTATAAGTATGTTCAGCAGTTAGAAGTTTTATTCATTACCGCCGACAACTATTATAATTTAACACATTACTTTTAAAATTGCAAGTATTATTTTAATAGAATTTTAAATTAACTAAATGGAGACAATATTCTAAATAAATTTACAAAAAGTATATACATTATACACAATATTATTATTTAATTATATATAGCTAGGCCTTTTTAATAGTTATTTCATATAGGAGGATTTAAAATGATTAAAAACCTTTTTAAAAAAACAGCTTTTTTTATAATTACCGGACTTATATTTAGCGTCTTACTTTCCGGCTGTGGTAAACCTGGTTCACAGGGAAGCTCAAACCAGCCTTCCGGGCATCCCAAAATTCAGTTTGAAATGGAAAACGGAGATAAGATGTCTTTTGAGTTGTATCCGGAATACGCTCCCGAAACGGTAAAGAACTTTGTATCGTTAGCCGAATCCGGTTTTTATAATGGCCTTACCTTCCACAGAATAATAAAGGGATTTATGGTACAAGGTGGCGACCCCAAGGGTGACGGTACAGGAGGTTCAGACAAGAACATAAAAGGTGAATTTAGCTCAAATGGCTTTACACAAAACACCTTGAAGCACACTAAGGGCATTATATCTATGGCAAGAAGCGGTGATCCTGATTCTGCATCCAGTCAGTTCTTTATAATGGACGGAACAGCAGCCACCCTTGACGGTGAGTATGCTGCATTCGGTAAGCTGACAAGTGGCGAAGAAACCTTGGACAAATTAGCAAATACCCCTGTAGAATTAGATCCAAATTCAGGAGAAGTTTCACACCCTACGGAAAAGGTAGTTATTAAATCAGTAACAGTCCTTGAAAAATAATTATTAAAGCATATTAGTCGAAAACATATAATATTTTTTTCGATTTAATATGCTTTTTTATTTCTTTAACGTTTAAACTTGTATTTGTGGAAATATTTCTATAAAATAACATTAAATACTTTGACTGCTAAAACTGGTAATAGTAGTACTGATTGTAAGTGGGGTCTAACATGAATATTTTCAAACGGCTTGATATCGAACCATTTCACAGCGACTTTGCAAATTGTTTCGAAGAATGTATGATTTCGGTATCAAATTTTTACCATCGAAATTATATTTTAATGTATTCTCAGGCATGGGGATTTGGGTTTGATATTGATAATTATAAAATAAATGGTACAGGTAATTCTATAAGAGATGACAGAGGTAAAGTATATGATCTTTATCACCTCTATCACGGTATTAAAATCTCATTTCATGATAATAATAATCCTCAAGATGTACTCAAAATTATAATCAACCATATTATGAACGGTAATCCTTCCGGAATCTTTATGGACACATTTTATTATTCGTGGGACCCCAATAAAAACCAACATGGAAAACATTGGTTTCTTATAACGGGTGTTGATACTGAAAAAGAAGTTTTTTACTGCACAGATCCCTACTTTTTACAAAAAGATGCCATACTTAGTTTTAATGATTTTATAAGCGGGTATCTTGGAGTATTGTTTACTTTTGAAATAACAAATAATGAGGTATTGGAATACGATTGGAAAGAGCTTATATTGGCCTTTTCAAAAAAGCTTAAGGGTGAAAGCGGTGGAAAAAGTATTTTCAGCAGTATGGAATATTTTGCAACTAGTGTTGAAAACGGATTTTGTATAGATAAAGAAACAGAATCAATCAAGAGAGTTATTGACATGCCTTATTACGTTAATCTCCAATCTGTGAATCGAGGAAGGCAGCAATATGCAAGATTTCTTGAGCATACAGCATCAAAGTACGATGTCCCCGAATTACTCCCCATTTCTGAAAAGCTTAAACAGGTAAGCTATAAATGGGATGTATTGAGAGGAATTTTAACAAAGGCTATTCTGACTAAGAATGAGGAAATTATTAAATCAAAAATCCCACCTCATGTCAGGGAAATCTCTGAGACTGAAAAAGAGACTCTAAATCTTCTGATTAAGGCTGCAAACGGTACATCACACATTCATAGCAAGGTCTTAAAAAATATTGAAAGCGAATCTAAAATAACTGAAAACATGAATTTTAATGGCTATTCTTATTTAGATTTATCAAATTATTTCAATAATAAGGGTTTTGGAGCTTTATTGGACGAAACCGGCAAATCAAATCTGAATGGTGCAGGAATGTTCTTTGTTTCTGATGATATCCCTTCTGATGAAATATGGGAAGTGGATAGCATGAAGTTTAAGTTTCCAAAGGTTCTTGAAAGTCAATTTGATAACGTTTTATGTTCAGGTCAAGAATTGGAGTTTCCTCCCACTGATTGCAGCAATATAATGTTGCTTGGAACGGCAGACTTTGGAAGTTTTAAGGAATGCATAACCTTCAGGTTTATAGATGGTAGTACCGAAGAAGTTATTATAGGCTTTACAGAGTTGATTTTTGACCCACTGTATGGTGAATCTCTCGCATGGGAGGGTAGGGCCTGCGAACGGCTTGACGGTAAAATACAGGTTCATAATTCCAAAGTAAAAATATTTGCAAAAACCTATAAACTGAACAAACCAGGTAGAGTAAGAGGTATTTCCCTTCCCTACCTTCCCAATATGCATATATTCGCTATTACAATGGTATAAAGCTAATGCTAGCTCTTACCATCCTTGTACCCTTCTATGTATAAAGCTTTGAATACTAATTCGGATATATCGTTGTTCAATTTATCGTATATTTCCAGAAGTCTTAGCTTATCGTCACGTAAATCACCGGCTATCCGCTTTCTGGTTTCAATTAATTGATTCTGAAGTTCCATATAATTTATATTAAGACATTCTCTATCGCATACGGAAGTGATTCTGCCTTCTATAATACTATCAATTAATTTACCCCTGCTTTGGTTTCCCATCAGCCTTTTACCTCCAATTTAATTAGTACTCGCACTTATTCCTTGTCATAAATAGAACATATGTTCTATTTATATAGTATAATACTGTTCTTAATTTCATTCAACCCCTTTTCCATTGTTTATTTTTAAATACAATTATGGTAAACTCTGTTATGATTTATTAAGCTTTACCGCAAAGAAAAACGAAACCGCCATTGTAGTCAAAGGTACTATCTCCTTGGCCTCCAACTTTCCTGTAATAATGAACCGGACTAATGCCCCTACCAAAATAAAGGTAACTATTGTTTTTACATCAATTAGCTTTGCTATTTTCTCTTTCATACTCGTTCTCCTTTCATTCTCTCAACTATATTCATCACAAAATCCGGGAAATATTGTTCTGTTTTAAGCTTCTCCAGCCATATTTCAGGATTTTTCTGAGTAACCCGAACAGTTTCCTCGGCTGTTTCAAAGTCATTACCCAGTATCTTTTGACATATTTTAATCAGATCTTGTGCTTTCCCTTTTGTTTTGGGTCCTGCAATCCCGTCTACCGTAAGTCCCGTCACTGCTTGAAACTCTTTTACAGTCATGTCTTTTTTCACTCCCTTTAAAACACTGTCTCTTATTACTTCCTTTTGTGATAGACTTAACCCGGTGTGTTCCAGAAGCTGAACATGCCACGGTTCATAGCTCATTGGCTTAACAAGTCCGTACCTTTTCAGCTCCTCGTTCTCAAGCAATTTAAACCAATTGTCACCTATATCCATTGCAATACAGTAGGAATGATTACTTCTTCCGTACGCAGCAGCAAGGCACTCTCCGTTTTTACTATATACAGCGCCATCTTCTCTCTGCCGGCTGCCGGGATTGCCTGCCAAGACCTCTTTTGCTATTGCCTTCTGTTTTTCAACACTCCTGTAGCCGGAAGTACAGAGGCAGTCCCGACCTTTTGCTATACACAATATATTTACAGCGTTTATAAGCTTTGGGTACACACAAGATTCGTCCTGATATTTAAACTTTACACAAGGCATGTTATCTCATCTCACTTTCCTGAAAATCTCAAAGCCCCTACTATGGCCCCAATTACCGTTATTGCGGTAGTGAGTGCTTTGATAAGCTCCAGTACAATTGGAGACCATGTTTTGGTTTCTGCTTCGTTCCTCTTTTTGATGTCTGTTTTTATTTCCGTCAAATCCTCTTTTATTTCCTTAACGTACACTTTTGTCTCGGTGTGGTTTTGCTCCAGCGTTCTGATTCTTTCCTCATTTATACAACGATAGCCACACTCTCCTGTCATTGACAAACCTCCCTTTCTACATGGCATAAAGCCAAAAAAGGATTACCCGGCTGTGGGTAATCCTTTTAGTTCACAATATTATCCTATGCTGCACAAACTACATCCGCATTCAATAACGATTGAACAGCATCATTCCATCGTGTCGGAACGTCATTAATAGTCTTTAGTCCTGCCTTAATCAAATCATAATAAATCTTAGTCATTGGTACACACCTCCTGCAATAATATCTGCCAATTCAGCAAGTGCCAATTTTATATCCAAATTTTCTTTTTCCGTACTGCTAAGACGTTCTTTCAACTCCTGTTTCTCGCCCTCAAGTTTGCCCAGCCTTTCTGCATAATGATAATTATTAATATCCGGCTTTAGCGTACAATTTACAACCAACTTGCCATCATCTAAAATACGCTCAATTATAATATCATAAGATGATTCCATACCGAGTTGTAAACCATCACTTCGTACTACTAGGCAATTTTCTCTAATTACAGAAGGTTCTTTTCTGTGAATTTCCAAAACTAGACCTGTATCTTGCTCATATTCTACGTAATACATTTATCTATCTACCCCCAATCATTTACACATTAACAAATAATGGTTTATCAGCAACTATTCTAAATCTTGTATTATCTGATGAACCAATTCCAAAACTTGTGATTGTTCCTAAATAAGAATCCCCATCATGGGTAACTCTAAGCTTATAGTTTCCTTTTTGTAATAATACATTTTGAATATAACAACCACCATTTATTAATGCTGACGTTTCTCCTGAGGCAAAACATAAACCAGTCCATGCATTTACAGCATTTCCTGTGGTTGGATCAAGAAGTTCAGCCTTAAAATTTCTCTGATATAAGTTTGTTCCTGTTCTGGTTGCTCTAAATGATAATGTAGAAAAGAATATAGTCGCATTACACCTGAATTCAGGACTTATCCAAACTCTATTTGACTGACTTATGGAAAAAGTCCATGATGGCATAAATTGAGTTACACCGTCATAAATACTTGGGTTAAAAAATATATTATTAGATATTCCAATATCTGTATCGGATGTTGAAGGACGAATAAAAGTTTCAAGTGCAGTTCCATTCTCTATTCCATTTTCAGTCCCTACGGTATAACCCTGTAAAACTTGTGCTGCCTTTGCTGTTCCATACTCCCCCCCTTCACCCAATAACTGAAAATTTTCTCCGTCTCGTATAAAAGAGTAAATACCTGCTTTTGGTTTAAAATCTTCACCACTAGGTTTTTTTAAGCTTCTTGCCGTTCCATCTGAAGAAATACTCAAAGTGGCTGGCCCTGTGGCAAGAGTATTAAATTTAACACTGAATTTTGAACCGTCGGAAATAGTTCTCCCGCATTCAATTGTATATGTATTACCATTATTAACTGTGGTACCCAAATGTGGGACATGGCTCCGCGTATCCCCCACATGCCCCTCCAGCTCCGTCTCAATCTTTTTAATCTGTGTATCAATAATATCCATATTCCCGTTGTGATCCTCTATGTTATAGAAATCCTCCTGGTATGGCTTTTTTAAATTATAGTTAGCCGTATTTACTGCCATAATTAAAACACCTCGCTTCTTAATTGTTCATGTGTGTATACTCTCAATTGGGCGTTTGTATAGCTTTCAAAAGCCAAATTTTGGTTGTAAAGCAAGCTTAAATCAACGTACATATTCACCGGCACAATTCTTGCAAGCAGCTTTTCAACCTCGGCAAGCATAGACTTAGCAGTCAATGCCACTCTTACAATAAGTTTGTATTCATAATTTCTTAATTCGAGAGAGTAGCCCGACTCACCACATAACGTTTCCAACTGCTGTGCAAGCTTTTTGTAGGTATAGGGCAGCTTTTCGTTAAGTCTTGTGAGAATCCTGAATTTCCTCACATCAAGACTGTCGGAGCCTTTTGGATTTATTTTCAGGATTGCTTCCCAACGCTTTACCCCATTCTCGGTGGAATCGTTTATAAACTGCTCCTTCATTACATTCTCAAGACTGCCCCAAAGGGCACGGATTTCAGGATTTTCAGAAGCAGCAAGCTCTTGGAATTCCCTGAAATCCTGTAAAAACTCTGGCAGATAGTTCAAAATATCAATTTCCCTATCCAATAACATCACCCCTGACCGGAATAGCATCTTTATCAAGCATCAGATTTTGCTCTATACCATTGATTTTTGTCCCCGATATGTCAACAATCCCTTCAAGTTCCAACAGACGGGTTTCAATCTGGCTTATCCTGACGATGAGATTATCGCTGTCAGCCCACCCTTTACTTAACTCATTAAAATAATTATCAATAGCCGTTTCCACATAACCCTTTACATCCCCCCAATTCCATCCCTCACGGTATGTCAGGTTTAGTGTTATGTTGACCTTTTGTTCCATAACTCCTACAACTGTGACTACATGCCCGATAGGTGCAAATCCTACACCTTCGCCTTGGCTGTTCAAAGGGTCTACCTGGGTTTGAAGACTGTTAATTAAATCACTTGAAGGCTTTTGAAACTGGGAGCTGATAACCACAAGTTTAACCGTTCCTCCGCCGTTCCAAACCGGATATACCTTAATACCTCCAACTCCTTGAAGTTGATTAACCTTTTCCTTATAGTCGGACATATTGCCTCCAAAAGCCTGCGAATCCAATGTTGCAAAGTATCTGGCTCTTAGTTCCTCGGTATCCTCTTCATCCTCTCCCGAAATAAGTAACTCGGTAATTTCCGCTTTTGTCAGTTCCTCAATATAGTCTACGGGAATCAACATTCCGAAATACCTGTTTCCTTCTGCTCCGGCTGTTTCGCACTTTAGCTTGAATTCACAGTCTTTTATTTTTTCGGTAACGACATAATTAAGGTTTCCCAGAGAAAACCTCGAGCCCAACGGAACATTAATATTAAACACACCTTTTAAAATCGCATTGGTAGCTCCAGCCGGAACTATTCCACGTTCTGCAGCCCTTTTAATTAAAAAATCCTTTGACGCTGAATCGGCAAAGGTTTCATTTAATATTACATCTGCTTCTATATACATTTGTGCCAGTTCGGCAGCAGCCGGAGCCAACGCATCAAAAATAACCGAGCCTTCACGTTTGTCAATCGTATCTGGAACTCGGTCTAACATCCTTTTTAAAAGCACCTCATAGGTTACATTTTCGTACATTTAAACCATCACCACCTTTTCAATGTCAACATTACCTTCCCCAGTAAATACAGTAAATCTGACCAGAACCTGACGTTTGTTTGACTCAAAAGAAAATTCTCCTACATCTGTAATTCTGTCATCCTCCTGTAAAGCCTCTCGTATCCTGTTTTCTATTTCTGAATAAACAAACGCAGACGATTGACCAAAAAGGTCTGTTAATTCAATTCCGTAATCCCAGCTGTAAATCAAATATTGGAATTGCTGAGTATTCAGAATTTTATAAATTGCCTGTTTAACCGCCTCAATCCCGTCTACTGAGCCTCCTATTCTCATTTCCTCAAGATTCATTTTATAGGTTCTCCCCGGCTGCTGACGGATTTCAAAATCAGGCTGTAAATCATTATTTAAAGTTGGAATCATTCCTTCACCGCCTTATCAAGAACAAGGTATTTTTGCCCGCCCTGAAGCTGAATCATTATCACACTGTCATCGACTGCCAATCCGTTATGAACTGTAAATTTCCTTTTTCCTGCCAACTCATCTGTAATTTCCACCACATGTTCCTTTACATTATTGGTCAATATCAAATGAGCCTCCTTTAAAATCAGCTTTTGATCAACGCTGATTGCAAGGGGAGCGGTACTTAGTACACTTCCAAAAACAACGGTTGTGGGTTTTGAATCATTCACCGCATCTATTGCAGCCATCTTAATAATTTCAACCATATTAGGCAACAAAGTCCCCCCCCCTCAAAGTGATATCCATATAATGCTCGTTACTCTTAAAGGTGTGTTTTACGTTTTCCACAAGCATGTAATTTTGGACCTTTACATCTCCAAGCTCCAACCAGATCGGAATAAGGCATCCCCCTCTGACTCTGATATATCCTATTGCATTGGAAACAGAAACGTTTCGGGTTTTTTTGTTATATAGCTTTAGAAGTCCGTCAGCTTTGGCTTTAGCGTTAGTATTTTGATTAACCTTCTCGTAATACTGAAGAAGTCCCCACGCAGCAATATTATTACTGTCTATGGCCTCATAGATTTCACGTTTTTTTGTTTTATCATTATCGTAGGCCAGTTTTATGAAGTTGTAAGTATTTGAGTCAATAGACGAAGTGTAATCAAAATTCTCAGCAGTACTCTTTTCGATAAGAACGTCAAGTTTCAAGGATTCAATACTCTTTAAGCTAATAGCACCAAAGTCATCAAACAGAACGTACATCTTATTTCTATTCTGCATTGTGATATCAAGGGCACTTTGAATCATATCCATCAATGTCTTGTTATCCTCGACCCTGGTTTTTATTACATAACCTGTATCTTCAATTGTTCCGGTTATAAGTTTGAAATCAGCTGCTAATCTTTTGATTATCTGGCCTGCCGTAAGGTTTTCAAATACCTTTGTGTCTTTATTTTTGAGATACCGAAGCTGATCGTATGCAGTAACCTTTATAAGCTGATCGCTGCTACGTTTTTTAGTAAAAATGTGGCCAACGAAAACCTTTTTATTGTCTACCTTTAGTTGCACCAAGTTGCCTTCCTGAAAGCTAATAATTTCATCTTTTACCACTGAAAATTCCAGCTTACCCGGGACACCTTTTCTGGAAGTCTCCCATGTGATTTCATCCTCAATGCAAGGCAAATACACCATAGATCCATTCTGAATCTCCAATTCAACCAAGCTTAATCACCTGCCCTACTTTGATAAGGTTGGGATTTTTGATTCCGTTCAGTTTGGCTATCTGAGGGTACTTCGAGCCGTCACCCAGATATTTTTTACATATTGCCCAGAGGGTGTCGCCCTTTTTTACTTTATAGGTTTTAGGTTTGACAGGCGTGGATTTCTTACTGCCTCCTGCCGGTTTAATGCCTTCAACCGGATGTTTTAGTGCAATACATTGCTTATACTGTTTGAGAGTCATAGACACGGTATAATCAAGACCATTTCCTGCATCCTCAGTTATGCTGTACTCTTCAAGAGAAACCCAAGTATTTGTTATTTTACGAACAAATTTGTCCTTAAAGGATATCTCTTCTTCAATATACAGCTTAAATGGTTTACAATTCGTTTTTAAATGGCTGAAGTGGTCCAGGTAATATTTGGGATTTACAAATTCCTTATCAGGGTAGTCAGCAAAAGGGTAATTCACCTGAGGAATGAGCAATTCAAAGGAAAACTCCGTTAATCCCGGAGCCTTTAGTATACTTGCTTCACTCCCGTCAATCAGACTAACTGTCTTATTCTGGTTCTTGATTTTAGTTTCAAATTTTGAAGGGGCAACAGGCATCTGAACCCCTCCTAGCCAGATCTTATAAGGCATCAGTTATACACCCCCTCTGCTGCTACTGACATTGTTTCATAAACCTTCTGTTCCATATATGAAACAATCCCGTCCAAATCAAGGTTACTGTTTATATTGTTATGGTTAGTCATATCCACCTTGATTTCCGCAGTAGTAAATTTATTTACTACCTCCTGTTCGGCTATATCCCTCATGTACTTTAAGTCCTCTTCGGAAACTTGCATTGAATCCTTCATGGCACCTGTGTTAGCAGCAGTATTGGCTATATTATTTTTAGTATCGCTATCTGCAATACCTCCGGTTTTGTATCCGGGTACATTGAAATTTGAAGCTGATTTGTCCTTTTTAGCAGCCTGAGCCTTTGCATTCTCAATGTTGTCTTCTCTTTTTTGCCTTTCTGCATCCGCCTCTGCTGTACGTTTAGCTATGTCAGCATCATGCTGCTGCTTAATTGAATCCATTTTCTGTTTATACTGCTCCAAGTCTGCCTCTCTGGCTGCCTTTTCGGCTTCATTCTGGACTTTTGCCTGTGTTCCGAAGTTAACATGACTTATAGCGTCGATGGACACTCCCGGTAGATTATTCAGTAACCCAATAAACTTATTGATAATATCAATTGCACCATTTACCATGTTCTGTAAAATGGTAAGTACACCCACTTTCATATCTCCCATGAAATTCTGAATTCCAACACCTGCCGACTTCATACCCACCATCATTAAATTCCAAAGGTCAATAACCCAGTAAACACCTGTTAAAAATGATATTTTCAGGGCATCCCATAATATGAGAATGGCATTGACCACAATCAGCCAGGCAACATGAATTCCGCCCACAGACTGAACCCATTTATAAATATAACCTATAACTACACCAATCAATAAAGCAATTAATAGCAGAGGACATGAGAATAAAGATGAATTCAATCCAACCTGTGCTATTTTCTGCATAGTTGTAGCTATAGTCGAAATACCAAGCCCGATTGCATAAGCACCCACTGCTGCAGCAAGCCCCCAGAAAATAGGTGCAACCGTGGACCAATTGTTATAAACCCACGTAGCCGCATTTGCTATTGCTGCCATTACAGGAATAAATGCTTCAAATAACGTATTCTTAATAGTTGTACCTATCTGTTGGAAGGTTACCGGCATTGTGGCAAACTTTGCGTTTATCTGGTCTGAAGCACTCAATACGGAGTTTTTCAAAACTTCTGCTGAAACACCGTTTCCAGCAATAAGCTGCTGTTGTGATTGTCCAGTATATTTTGAAACTGCCTGCCCCAGTGCAGGTGCATTTTGGAAAACAGACGCCATGTCTTCTCCCTTTAACTTACCTGAAACCATTGCATCGGTTATCTTATCAATGCTCTTTGTTGCCTCACCTGACTCGGCTCCCGCAAAAGACTTGTTCATCAGTTCAGTAAAGCCAAGGATTTCATTATTATCTTTAAATTTGCCTTTAGCTGATAGCCCAAGCTTTGTTACAGTTGCAACCGTACTGTCATAACCGCTTCTTGAATTATTGGCAGCAGAATAAACCCGGTGCTGTAGTTCACCTGTGCTTTGGCGTTTATCAGTCATCTGTGAAAGTCTGGCATTTTGATTTGAATATTTGTCAACCATTGCCATGCCTTCCTTAATCTTAGATGAATAATCTTTAACCTTTCCCACCATGTCAGAAAAAGAAAGCTTTTTCGATTCTTTGGACTTCTTTTCTAATTTTTCAATAGATTCGCCAATAGAATCAATAGACTCTTTGATTTGACCTTGAACTCCGTAAAATTCCCTTGCTATTATTCTTGCCACATTTGCAATTTCTCTGAATCCACTCATATTAAAGGGTTTTTTTAGCTGATTCTGAAGCTCCTGAGTTTTATCAATGATTTCTATCACAGGCTTTACCACCGTACTTAATGCAGTTGTAGTTCCACCCATCAATTGTAGTGAATTTGCTACTGTAGCCATTTATATCACCTACCTTTATGAAAAAGGGGATGTTTACAAAATTGAAAGTTTTTGTTTTGCCCTTTGTACTTCCGTATAAAATTGTATCAATGATTGCTTCCAAGATATTTGCAAGAGTTTATAACGGCTCAGCATAGGATATTTTACCGTCG
The DNA here is from genome assembly GCA_023412275.1 of Bacillota bacterium. GTDB lineage: Bacteria > Bacillota > Clostridia > Acetivibrionales > DSM-1351 > Ruminiclostridium. The sequence continues at coordinate 4,524 of JAEYNY010000020.1, read as the reverse complement.
CTCACATTCATCCTCCATGATTCATTGTGTCGCTAAAACCTTCATCGTGAAGGTTTTCCGGTAAAATATCCGTGTTCGCCGATAAACATCCGCAAATATCTTCAACCAAGCTTCCATTGATACAATTTATACTCCTTAGTACAGGTTAAACAGGATAAAGTTAATTTTGCAACAACCCCTTTTATTTTTACTTCTTCTTTGGCTTGTTTTTGTTCATTTCCTTTTTATCGTTTTCAATCTTAATCTGAATAGCCGCAGTTATAAAGGCCCTTTCTTCTCTTGGAAGCTTCAAAAACTCACCGGGTGTTATATGAAATTTGTGAAGGCAATAGTATGCAATATTAGCATCGCCGTCGCCTTCGTTAATTAGTTTTTTGCTTCATCTACCATGTCTTCCATAGTAACGTCAAAGCCGTTAACCTCTTGGATTTTAGCCAGATAATCAGCATATTCACCAGGCTTGAGCATGGTTTTAAGAAGAGTATCTTCGCCCATACAGCCATAGCTGTTCTGCAGCTCCGCATTATGTAAATCAGGATAAACGGTACATCTTGCAGCCAGCTTTCCAAGATAAGCATTATAGTCGGTTTCGGGAGTATACTGGTTTTTCTTACCCGGAATCTGCACCTTTCGAGTACATGCCTTTCTTATGGCTTCATCCTCTTCCGAAGTAATAGAGCAGATTTTCCACTCTATGGGCGCCCCGTTTTCATCTACAAACCTCTTTGATGCAATATACTTTACATTCTCATTGTCTAATACATTCTGCCTTAAAAAAGAACTTAATCCGCTCATATTAGTAATATCCTTTCTTTATTTAACATTCCATTCCCGGAAGTACTGAGAATTTTTCATGTATTTCAAAATCTTCAAAAGTAAAGTCCATGTCTTCATCCAGATATTCTGCATCGGCATCAAACTTTGTAAGTATCCCTCCGTCAACATTGCAGCCCTTTAAAATAACTGTCTGCCTACCTGCGCTAGAACTTGAATCTTCATTTGTTACCTGAATATCAAAATAAATATCCTCTCCTGTGTCCTTGTATCTTGCCAGCAAATCTCTGAAAATAGAGGTGTTGTAATGGAAGGTTGCAGAGCCGGTTCCCTTCCAGCCCGTAGCTTTGTTTCCCTTTCCGGTTCTGCCTAGAATAGGTACTTCACTCTTGGTTTTTTCAACCTTCGCTTCGAGGTTTATAGCCTGCATAAAATTATATCTTTTATCCTCAATAGTAACGTAGCATTCTGCCAAAGATGCACTTAAAGCATCCTTTCCATTCATTGTCTGCATATTCATCCGCTCCTTTTTTTATTATTGTACAACCGTTGTCATATAAAGCTGTTCCATAGAATTCATAATGGTGACAGCATCCTGAATTACAATTGCCCTTTTGCTGTCTCCCTTTGCAATGACAACATCTTCAGGCTTAAAGTTTTCAATGGCCCTTATGCTTTGAAGCTCCTGGTGATGCTTTACAACGTCATTCCAGAAGGAAATTCTTCCGGCTGCATCATTTGGAACATTGCCGTTGTATTTAGTATTAAACAGAACAGCAATGTCGTTTGCAATCTGATCAAGAACCCTGATTGTCTGATTTCCTCCGAAATCGCTATTTTTGTCATCCGTGTAAGATACATAACTGTTAATATCCTCCAATATACGGATGTCATCTCCAACCCTGTGGAGTATAAATTTACCCTCCGAAACGGCAGCTTCAAGTTCACTTTGTCTGAAATCAGCATTAACAGTAAACTCTCCGTCATAAACCTTGTTTGTATTGCTCTTATTTACAGGACAGCCTGCTGACATACCTGTCACCCAGTAAACTAATGCTGACGGAGTAATATCTCCCGCAACATCATTCTGAACATTGACAATACCTTCATAATCAGCCGGCATTCTGTAAAGGACAGTCTGGAATTTAACACCCGCTTCATCCCTCATTCTTTTTGTGAACTCAACAAACAAGTCTGTTACCTCAGGCGATGTTTCCAGACAACCAAGAGTATTGAAGGAATAGGCCTCAATCTTGTCAAGAAATGCTTGGTAGTCCTCAAGGGTAATATTTTCGCCGTTGGTTCCGCCAATTAGTTGTATTCCACTTGTTAATGCGATTTCACCAACAATAAAATCAACAAAATCATTGGGAATCAATTCAGCCATGCTTGAAACCGTTTGGAGATCTACTCTGTTTGTCCCCAGAAAAGTCAATACATCAAATTTGTTTACATCGTTACTATGCTGTGTAATAACAATTTTGAGATCATTTCCTCTGATTCCTGCATATTTTGCAGTAGCATATTTACAGGCTGCCTTCTGTCCTTTATTGAGCTTGAAGAAATATCCTGCTCTTATGTGCCTGAACAAATCTCTAAGTCCTTTTAGCTTTTCATCCTTAAAGTCATAGCCGAAAATCTTCAGGCAATCTTTCTGAAAGCTGTCTGCTTCAACCTTGAAAACCTCTCCGTCAACACCCCAGTCAAGAACCAGTGGCATTGCAGCATACCCCCTTTCACTAATTGTTGCAGTTGCCCTTGATGTGCTTACAAAATTAATGTAGCTTCCGGGTAAAACCTTGTTTTGTTTTAAAAAAGTTCCTCCTCCAAGTGCCATGTAATTCACCTTTCCTTTCAAAAATTTTGTTTTATTGAATTATCAACCTCTCAAAGAATAGATTTTATAAATCTGTTCCTTTAAAAAGATTGGTATTTCTGATGTTGTTGCCTTGTTACTCCTATTTAAGTCCACCTTCCACAGCTATATTCTCCATAGGCTCCTCTGGCGGTGTTTCCTTATAAACATAGAAATTGTAATTCACATAAAAAAGTAGTACCCCCTCAACAACCTCGCAGCTCATTTTGGAGCCTCTGAACAAATCAGCTTCCATTAAAATGGATTCCAGAGTATCATAGAGGCGGTCTGCCACCTGACAAATCTCTGTATTTTTGTTTACGGTTGCGGGGCAGTACTTGATAGTGAATCGTTGCTCTCTGTAGTACCTCTTTCCTGTTATTTGCTTCTGGCTGAAATTGTTAAGAGAAATAAAAAAGCAAGGTGCTGTTAGCACCTGCTCTGCCTCTTCTTTATATACTGCAATAGAACTTCCGAAATCTCGGGTTAGTTTAGATGCAATCGCATCAATTACCTCAATAAGAATAAAAATCCCTCCTCACAAGCTTTTGATTTATGGCAACAAAAAAGGAGCCGGAATATTGTCCGCTCCCCATTCAACTTCAAGTTCCTTTTGAAATATTTTGTTGTCTCTTTTTACAAATACTATTTTACATCATATATACTGGTATTGGTTGGTATTGTTTTTAGGAATTTATCATGTTTTTTTCTTACGGTCTCCCATGAGTAACTCATACATTCTCCGGTCTGCTCCCAGGTCAATCCGTCTATGTAGCGGTAAACCATTATCTGCCTTAAAGTACTTTCCTCAATACTTTCTATAAATTCATAGGCCTTGTTGACTTTTTCCATAAGGCTCTGTGTTTTGATTCTTATTCGAACTCCAATCTCATTCCTCTCCTTAATGCATTCCTCAGACATTTCCTCTCGTCCTGTAATTGTAAAGGACCTTGGCAAATAGGGGAACTGTGCCATACTGCCTCTTACCTTGTCAGTTACAATCGTTTCGTTGTCTCCGTAGCTCAATTCCTGAAGTTTTTCATTTAGCTGCTTTATTTCTTTCTTTAGCTTAATTATCTGACTTAATTCTTCTTTTACCATATTACTCTCCTTTTTAATAATCTAACCCATGCGTTATTCCCATTTGGGAACAAGCTAATTAAAACAAATCTATAATTAAAGGTACACAATATAACATTGTCTCTTATTGGGAACAATAAAATAATATCACCCTGATTTACCAATGTCAATAAAAAGTCTCCAAACGGAAAATAAAATTTGCATTTGGGAACAAAAGTTGTATAATATAATTGTTACGACTTATGCAGGAGGGTTTAAAATGACATCTATCAATGAAAGAATAAAAGAGCTGAGAACATCTCTGGGTTTTTCAGTTGATGAATTTGCAAAAATACTTGGTATTCATAGGAGTTCAGTTTATAGATATGAAGGAGAAAATGAAAAAGAAACTAGAGATGTCCCTATGAGTCTGGCTATATTAATTTCCGAAAAATTCAACGTAAGCCTTGATTGGCTTGGAGGACTAACCGATACAAAGCAGCCGGAGCTAAATACAAAGGAGCTTACAGAAGTGTATGCTTCTCTTAATGAGGAAGCCAAAAAAGAATTATTTAATTATGCAAATTATTTAAAAAATAAAGTCTAGTAAGTGTAAATTTAAGCGTTGTTTACATAATGTAAATTGTACGAATTCGTTTTGCTTTTCTAAAATGAAAATAAATAAAGGATTGAGATTATATCTCAATCCTTTATTTGGTGCCGAAGACCGGAATCGAACCGGTACGGGAGGTTAGTCCCGCAGGATTTTAAGTCCTGTGCGTCTGCCAGTTCCGCCACTTCGGCATATCAAAATCAACCGGCGACTAGCTTATTAT
>JAEYNY010000208.1 GCA_023412275.1 Bacillota bacterium | reverse complement strand
ATAATAGACGGTTGTATTGAAGCTATAAATATGAGAGAAGGCTTCAGTATTACTCTTGTTGGTAAAAGCGAAATAATAGAAAATAATTTAAGCAAAAAGGAATTTAATAAAGAGAGAATAAGTATTGTCAATGCAACAGAGGTTATAACAGGAGAGGATACTGCTACAAAGGCTATAAGAAGTAAAAAGGATTCCTCAATGGTTGTAGGTATGAAGCTCTTAAAAGAAAATAAAGGTGATGCATTTATATCGGCAGGTAATACCGGAGCAATTATGACAGGGGCGCTGTTGATAGTAGGTCGTATAAAGGGAATAGACAGACCGTCTCTTCCTGCGTTGGTTCCATCTAAAAAAGATATGGTTTTGATAATAGATGCGGGGATGAATACCGTTTGCAGGCCAATTAATTACTTGCAGTTCGGTATAATGGGTTCCATTTATATGAAACTGATTTATAAAAAGCAAAACCCAAAAGTAGGCCTTCTAAATGTAGGGTCGGAAGATGCAAAGGGAAATGATACTCTCAAGCAGGCATTCAGTATTCTATCTTCTTCTCAAATCAATTTTGTGGGAAATACCGAAGGAAACAATATTCCGGGCGGAGATGTTGATGTAGCTGTTTGTGACGGCTATGTGGGAAATGTTGCTTTAAAGCTTTATGAAGGTGCAGGGTCTCTGTTCCTTGGAGAACTAAAAAAAATATTTACATCAAATTTTTTAACAAAGCTTTGTTATCTGATGATCAAACCTTTTTTTAAGAATTTTAAAAGTAAATTCGATCCTGACGAACTTGCAGGAGCGCCTGTTTTAGGTGTTAATGGATTGGTAATAAAGAGTCATGGTTCATCGAAGGCAAAAACAATAAGATATGCAATTTTAAATAGAGCTATACCGTTAATAGAAAATGGCGTAGTAAATGAAATCAAAGAACAATTCAAGAATATGGAGGTGGACTCTTCCGATGATAAAATCGACTAAGAGTGTAGGGATAATTGGTACAGGAAGCTTTGTACCTGAAAAAGTACTTACTAATAATGATTTGGAAAAATTGGTTGATACATCAGACGAATGGATCATAAAAAGAACAGGAATATCAGAGAGGCGTGTCTTAGATCAAGACACCCCAAACTACACGATGGGAATTGAGGCAGCAAAGAGAGCTTTGGAAGATGCAGGCCTAAAAGCTGAAGATATCGACTTGATTATTCTATCAACCGAAGCCCCTGACTATATGTCGCCATCAATGGCATGTATTATTCAAGGAGCTATTGGAGCTGTAAATGCCACTGCTTTTGACTTAAATGCAGCTTGTACTGGGTTTATTTACTCTTTATCAGTTGCACAGCAATTTATTGCAAACGGAGTTTACAAGCATGCTTTAGTAATAGGATGTGAAGGATTGTCCAAGATTGTTGACTGGGAAGACAGAAATACCTGTATTCTTTTCGGAGACGCTTCCGGCGCAGTAGTACTTGGGGAAGTTGATGAAGGATATGGCATACTTGATTCTTTCCTTGGATCAAACGGAGCTGAAGGCATGAATATAACAATTCCAAACCTTTATGTTTCAGAAGAAGAAAAGGAAAAGAGAGTAAACGAAAAATACAACACATTATGGATGGATGGCAAAGAGGTATTTAAGTTTGCCGTAAAGGCCATGTCAACTGCAACAATGCATGTTTTAGATAATCTAAATATGGATATAAATGAGCTTGATTTTATTTTTCCACATCAGGCAAACACCAGAATCATTGATGGTGCAATAAAGAAACTTGGAATTACAGATGATAAAATACACTACATTATAAATAAATACGGTAATATTTCTTCAGCATCCATCCCTGTAGCAATGGATGAAGCCCAAAAAGAAGGAAAATTAAAAAAAGGCGACAAAATGGTTCTTGTTGCTTTTGGCGGCGGACTGACTTGGGGTTCAATGGCTGTTAAGTGGTTTAAATAGCAAATAATTAATGTATTATTTATTATATCAGTAGGAGGATTTATATGGGTAAAGTAGCTTTTTTATTTCCTGGGCAAGGCGCTCAGTATGTGGGAATGGGTAAGGAAATAGCAGACGAATATAAGAGTGCAAGTAAAATATTTGACGAAGCAACAGAGGCATTGGGTTTTGATGTCAGAGAAATGATATTCAACAGTGATGATGAAACACTAAAGATAACTGAAAACACCCAGCCAACTATTGTTACTACCAGTATTGCCTGTATGCAGCCTCTTTTGGAAAAGGGTATCACACCTGATTTTGTGGCTGGTTTGAGTCTTGGTGAATATGCTGCCCATGTTGCAGCAGGTACAATCAGCTTCAAAGATGCTGTTTCGCTTGTTAAAAAAAGAGGAAAGTTTATGCAAGAGGCTGTTCCAGTAGGTGTTGGAGCTATGGCAGCGATTATAGGACTTGAAAATAATGATGTAATAGAGTGCTGTAAAGAGGCATCTCAAATAGGTATTGTTGAACCGGCTAATTTCAACTGCCCTGGTCAGATAGTAGTAGCAGGAGAAACTGCAGCTGTAGAAAAGGCAGCGGAGCTTTGCAAGGCTAAAGGTGCGAAGAGAGCAATGTTGTTGCCTGTTAGTGCACCATTCCATTGCAGTCTTTTAAAGCCAGCAGGAGAGAAACTTGCAGTTGAACTTGACAAGGTATCCTTGAATGACATAAAGATTCCTGTGGTAACAAATGTTACAGGTGATGCTGTTACAGATAAGAGTATGGTCAAGGATCTTCTAATAAAACAGGTTAGCACCTCCGTACTTTGGGAAAAATGTATAAGAACTATGCTTGCCGAAGGTGTGGACACATTTGTAGAAATAGGCCCTGGAAAGGCTTTGAGCGGCTTTGTAAAGAAGATTGACAAGAACGTGACAGTAATAAATGTTGAGAATTTGGAAACCTTGAATAAAGCATTGGAAGTACTGGCTTAAAATACTTAAAAGTTATTAGGTTTGGAGGTGTACACAAAATGCAATTTGAAGGACGAACTGCTGTTATAACCGGGTCATCAAGAGGAATTGGAAAAGCCATTGCTGAAAAGCTGGGTAAACTCGGAGCAAATGTTGTTCTCAACGGAACATCAGATAAGGTTCTGGACACGGCTAAAGAACTGGAAGCCATGGGAATAAAGGTTTCAGCAGTTGTAGGTGATATAAGGAATGCAGAAGATGTGAAAACCTTGATAAATACTGCGATCAATACCTTCGGAGGTATTGATATACTTATAAACAATGCAGGGATAACAAAGGATAAGCCAATGGCGATGATGTCAGAGGACGATTGGGACAGCGTACTTGACATTAATCTAAAGGGTGCTTTCCTCTGTACAAAAGCTGCAGCTAAACTGATGCTGAAAAAAAGGTATGGCAGAATAGTTAATATCTCATCAGTTGCCGGTAATTACGGTAATCCTGGGCAGGCGAATTATTCAGCATCAAAAGCAGGTCTTATCGGTTTAACAAAAACCACCGCAAAGGAGTTTGCACCACGGGGAATTATCTGTAATGTAGTGTGTCCGGGTGCAATTGTCAGTGATATGACGGAAATATTACCGGAAGATTTGAAGAAGAAGTATATAGAAAAGATAGCACTCGGAAGGTTTGGGACGCCGGAAGAAGTAGCTAATGTTGTGGCTTTTCTAGCTTCTGAAGAAGCCGGTTATGTAACTGGGCAGGTTATAGATATTGACGGTGGATTAGTTATGTAATAATATTATGTTTGGATATGCCGGGTATTCGGCTATTCAGCTTATAATTATTAAATTGCATACCAGAGTTAAAAATGTATGCATTATAGAACCATCCTTTGGAAGGAGGTGAATGTATGGTTTTTGATAAAGTTAAAAAATTGATTGTTGAGCAGTTGGGTGTTGAAGAAGATGATATAACTATGGAAGCTTCCTTCATAGATGATCTTGGAGCTGATTCTCTTGATATAGTAGAGCTTATAATGGCTCTTGAAGAGGAATTTGGTCTTGAGATACCTGATACCGAAGCAGAGAAGATCACAACAGTTAGTGATGTTGTTGAATACATCAAAAGTAATACTTAAAAAAGTCCCCAATAGGGG
>JAEYNY010000176.1 GCA_023412275.1 Bacillota bacterium | reverse complement strand
CCTTATAGGTGGTTTCCAGACCTTTGATGAACCAAATATTATTTATACTCAGGGAAATTATCAAACCGGACCATATTCAGGAGGCCCTGATGGTGCAGTATTGACTTTGGTAATGCTTATGAGTAAAGGCGCTTTCCTTAATTCCCAATATGGCTATGGTAGTGCTGTTGCATATGGAATGTTTGTCGTAATAGCAATATTCTCATTTATTTCATTAAAGTTTATGAATGGGGGGGATAAAGATGGAGCAATCTAATAAAGTTTATTCCTTTATTTTATATATTTTTCTCGCTGTTAGTTCAATAATTGCAGTAGGTCCTTTTTATCTTATGGTAATAATGAGTACTTATGATTCAAATGCTCTTTTTACCGACCTTCATTTATTGCCAGGAAACAACTTCATGATAAACATTAAGGATGTATTTATAAATGCAGGATTCGGAAGATACTATTTCAATAGTATATATATTGCTGTCCTTTCAACAGCATTGACAGTATTTGTGTGTGCTATGTGCGGATATGCACTTGCCAAATTTAACTTTAAGTTCAAAAAAGCGGCATACTATGCAATTCTGGTAACTATGATGCTTCCTACTCAGCTTGGTTTGATAGCATTTGTAAGTGAAATGAACGTAATTGGTTGGACTGATTCACATTTGTCACTTATCATTCCGGCAGCTGCTAATGCATTTGCAGTATACTGGATAAGACAATATACAGTTCAAGGCGTACCTACAGAAATAATTGAGAGCGGAAGAATGGACGGATGTACTGAAGGTGGAATTTTCTTCAAATTGGTTGTACCATTTATAAAGCCGGCTCTTGGATCACAGGCATTGTTATGCTTTATGACAGCTTGGAATTCGTATCTGTTACCGCTGGTATTAATCAATACGAAGGAGAAGTTTACTGTTACTCTTGGATTATCAACATTGGATGCATTGTACAGAGCAAACTATGGTGCCAGAATAGCAGCATTGGTTATTGGTACAATACCTATGTTCTGTATATTCCTGGTATTCTCAAAATCACTTATTCAAGGTATTACTGCAGGGTCTGTAAAAGGCTAACTTGCAGGTTTATGTACAGATTGCTTTTGTACATGAGATTTAAAAAAGGTTTTTGTTTCGCTTACCTTTTAATATAGGTATTAAGCGAGTTTGAAATAAACTGGTTAAATTACTCTTTGAGCAGATATATGACTGCTCAAAGAAAATTAACTAGATAATGTAAATATGGATTATTATTATTACAACTAAGCCATGACAAAATATTGCACATTAAAGCAAGTTGTTCTATTCAAGTTTTACTTAATTTGAATAGAATATAAATAGGTAGATTTTCTACAAAAAGTTGCATTATTAAACTTTTTGTACGAAAAAATGGCATCGGCAATTATACAATACCAAAATAAAAGTATTGTTTCACTTGTTGTCTATAAACAATATATCTGTGTTGTAAAAGTACTTTTTAAAGTAGAAACAGGCGGGGGAAGAATTGAGAAGAGAAGCTAATGTTCAAATAAATGTCTCTAAAAAGGGACCCCCGTCTTTTTGATTTTCTTAGCAAAATACTAATTTTTAATTTTCTTTATCAATAGTTCTAAATATAAAAATTTAAAATAATGATTATTAGAGAAACTTGTTGTAAAGTCTTAACATAGATTTCTCATAAAATAATTCGACAATCGAAAGGGGTTATAAATTTGAAATACGGTTTTTTTGATGATTCAAATAGAGAATATGTCATCACAACACCTAAAACACCTTATCCTTGGATAAATTATCTTGGAACTCAGGATTTCTTTTCTTTAATATCAAATACTGCAGGTGGCTATTGTTTCTATAAGGATGCACGTTTGCGCAGAATAACCCGTTACAGATATAACAACGTACCAATAGATATGGGAGGAAGATACTTCTATATAAATGATAACGGTGCTCTTTGGTCACCTGGATGGTCTCCCGTTAAAGCTGATTTAGATTCATATGAGTGCAGACACGGCTTGGGATATACCAAGGTAACCGGAAGTAAAAATGGTATCAGCACAGAGGTATTATATTTCGTTCCATTAAAATTTAATGGTGAAATTCATCGTGTAAGAGTTAAGAATACAACATCTGATAATAAAAGTGTAAAATTATTCTCATGTATTGAATTCTGCTTATGGAATGCTTATGATGACATGACTAATTATCAGAGAAATTTAAGTACTGGTGAAGTTGAAGTTGAGAACTCAGTAATTTATCATAAAACAGAATACAAGGAAAGAAGAAATCATTATTCTTTTTATTCTGTTAATGCTGAATTGACTGGATTTGATACTGACAGAGATCAGTTCGTTGGTTTATATAACGGTTTTGATGCTCCTCAGGTTCCTGTTAGCGGCGAACCTAAGAATACTATGGCTGACGGATGGGGCCCAATGGCTTCACATTGCATAACAGTTGAATTAAAAGCAGGTGAAGAAAAGGAATTTGACTTTATCCTGGGTTATGTTGAGAATGATGTCAATGATAAGTGGGAAAGTAAAGGCGTTATAAATAAAAAGAAAGCATATAAAATGATAGAAGAAAAGGGTAATCCTGCAGGGGTTCAGGCAGCTTTTGAAGAACTGCAGAATTATTGGAGCCAGCTGTTTACACAGTACAATCTGGAACATAAGGATAAAAAGTTGTCCAGAATGGTAAACATATGGAACCAGTACCAGTGTATGGTTACTTTCAATATGTCAAGAAGTGCTTCATATTTCGAAACAGGTATCGGAAGAGGTATGGGTTTCAGAGATTCAAATCAAGATATATTGGGATTTGTACACCAGATACCTGATAGAGCAAGAGAAAGAATACTTGATATAGCTGCAACCCAATTGGAGAATGGCGGTGCATATCATCAGTATCAGCCTCTTACAAAGAAGGGTAACAACGAAATCGGTGGGAATTTTAATGACGACCCGGTATGGTTGATTGCTTCTGTTGCTGCTTATATAAAAGAAACAGGAGATATGGACATATTAAAGGAAAATGTTCCTTTTGATAATGATGACAAGAAGGCTGCTACTCTATTTGAACATTTAAGAAGATCTTTCTATCACGTAGTGAATAATCTTGGACCTCATGGATTGCCACTTATAGGAAGAGCAGACTGGAATGACTGTCTGAACCTTAACTGTTTCTCAGAGACACCTGACGAATCATTCCAGACAACTACAAGTAAAGATGGTAAAGTAGCAGAGTCTGTTTTGATAGCGGGAATGTTTGTATATTATGGTCCTGAGTATGTAAAGCTTTGTAAGCTTAATGGTCTTGAAGATGAAGCTGCTAAAGCTCAAATTGAAATTGATAAAATGATAAAGACTGTTAAAGAGTATGGATGGGACGGGGAATGGTACATTCGTGCTTATGATGATAACGGTGATAAGATTGGCAGTAATGAAAATGAAGAGGGTAAGATATTCATAGAATCACAAGGTTTCTGTTCTATGGCTGAAATAGGTATCGAAGACGGTTATGTCGAGAAAGCCCTGGATGCTTCAAGAAAGTATTTGGATACTCCATATGGACTTGTACTACAAAATCCGGCATTTACAAAATACTATGTGAATATGGGTGAGATATCTACATATCCTGCAGGATATAAAGAAAACGCCGGCATATTCTGCCACAACAATCCTTGGATAATTGCTGGTGAAACAGCTATAGGCAGAGGAGACAGGGCTTTTGAATATTATTCAAAAATTGCACCTGCATATACTGAAGAGATAAGTGATATCCATAAAACTGAGCCTTATGTTTATTCTCAAATGATCGCGGGTAAGGATGCTAAGAGACCGGGAGAAGCAAAGAATTCTTGGCTTACAGGTACTGCAGCATGGAACTTTGTAGTTATTTCTCAAAATATACTCGGTATAAAGCCTGATTATTCAGGTTTGAAGATAGATCCGTGTATACCGACAGGTTGGGAAGGTTACAAGGTAACAAGAAAATTCAGAAATGCTATTTTTGAAATTGCCATCACAAATCCTGAACACGTTTCAAAAGGAGTAAAGAAGCTTGTTATAGATGGAAATGAAATTGATGGTAATATAATTCCTGTATATAATGATGGAAAGACACACAAGGTTGAAGTTGTAATGGGATAATTTCGGTAAATTAAAATAGATTCCTCAATATGCAAACAAAGGAGCCTTCTATTGTACAGGCTATACAATAGAAGGCTCCTTTGTTATATAAAAGTAATATTTAAATTTATAATGGTAGTTTAACTATAAATTCTGTTCCTTTACCGGGTTCACTGATAATATGAATGTCACCACTGTATAGATTTACTATATGTTTTACAATAGACAGCCCAAGTCCCGTGCCACCCATGTTTCTTGAACGCCCTTTATCTACTCTGTAAAATCTTTCAAAAATTCTTGAATGATGCATTTCTGGAATCCCTATGCCCGTATCTTTTATAGAAATTATTGTATTTCCATTATATTTTTCTGCTTTTACATATATTTTGCCATTTTCAACATTGTACTTAATTGCATTATCAATAAGATTAATAAGCATTTGTTTTATTCTATTTCTACTGGCAATAACCTTAATTTGTGATGGAACAGTTGAAACCTCCAGAATAATATTCTTTTTATCTGCTGAAGATTTTATAATAAGAATAACTTCATCAATTATCTGCCGCAGGTCTATTTCCATTACACTGTCATCTTTTCGCATAGCCTCTATTTCTGATAGTTGCAAAATATCATTAATGAGAGTATAGAGTCTTTCGGCTTCAATGTCTATAATATCAAGAAATTTTACAGCTACTGTTGTATCTTCAATAGCACCGTTTTTTAAAGTTTCTACAAAACCCCTTATTGAAGTGAGGGGGGTCTTAAGCTCATGGGTAACATTTGATACAAACTCGGTACGTATTTGCTCCAATTTTCTTACTGATGTAATGTCATTTAGTGTAATTACTGCTCCAGCTGTTTGGTTTTTACCATCTGATGACTTAATAGTGTTAGTATAAATTCTGTAGATTTTATCTATTCCCAGTGAGGGAGAGAACAGTACAATTTCGTCCATCAATGACGAATCGTTTTTAATTGTTTCCCATAACAGTGAATTGACTTTGGAATTCCTTGTAATATCTATTAGATTTTTACCAATAATTCCGGGCCCGTACTGGACATCAAATATATCGCAGGCTGTAGTGTTTACAATAATGATTTTTGAGTTGATATCTATAGCAATGATACCATTCCTCATACTATTAATAACGGTATCTACTTTAACATTTTTGTCCATTATACCACTAAGAGTCTCATCGAGTTTATCGGCCATTTCATTGAAGGTTAATGCTAGCTGACCGATTTCGTCCTTATAATTAACATCAACTCTCTTTTTGTAGTTACCTCCGGCTATTTCTTTAGAGGTATTAATTAAATGTTGAACCGGCTTGGTTATAAAACTGGATAATTTAAATGAAATAAGTAAGGTAAGTAGTAAGCCCGCAAGAATTCCAAGCAAAGTATAATATAAAAATGCTTTATTTATAGCATTAAGCTGATATAAAGGCACAGAAACCCTTACAATTATGCGATGCTCATTTATGGGCAGAGCGACGTACAAATAAGGCATTCCCATGGTGGAACTAAATCGTTGGTCTCTTCCTGTTTGCCCTTGTATAGCTTCCTGAATTTCCTTTCTGTTTAAATGGTTTTCCATGGTATCGATATTTGAGTCTGAGTCACCCAGGACTTTTCCCTGAAAGTTGATGATTGTTATCCTTGTGGCTAAAGGGAAATTTTTATCTTTATCTGTTCTGGAATTAAGAAGATATGCATAGTCTTTTACAAACTTATCAAAGTCTATTTTGCTTTTTACAGATGTCTCTTCAACAATATCATTTCTTAATAGAACAGCGATACTTTCTATATTATTTTGAACTTCAAGCTTGTAGAAATATCGGGCCATTGCAGAGGTGAAAATCCCTGCAATAGTAATACCGATTATTACCAGCATTACAGAGTATTGAATTATTCTTTTTCTCATTTATTCTCAGGGCCCCCAATAGCGATAAATTAATACATCTAATTGGCTTAATCAGGGTTTTTATCAGTAAAACGGTAGCCTATTCCGCGAACAGTTTCAATATAAGTCGGATTTTCATCGTTATCTTCAATTTTCTGCCTTAAATATCTTATATGAACATCTACCGTTCTGGTTTCTCCGTAGTAATCAAACCCCCATATTTTATCCAAAAGATGCTCTCTGGATAAAACTTTGCCCTTGTTAAGAATCAGCATTTTAAGAAGCTCAAATTCTTTTAGTGGCATTTCCAGAAGTCGGTCACCTTTGTACACTTCTCTTCTATTACAGTCAATTGTAATCTCACCGTGGGACAGTACTTCAATTTTGGGCTCCGTAGTTGTATTCACTCTTCTAAACAAGGCTTTAACTCTGGCAACAAGTTCTCTTACACTGAATGGCTTTGTAATATAATCATCGGCACCAAGCTCCAGCCCCAATACTTTATCAAACTCCTCACTTTTTGCTGTTAACATAATTATAGGAATAGTCTTTGTATTGGTGGTTTGCTTTAGGTTTCTACAAACTTCAAGCCCGTCAATACCGGGGAGCATTATATCAAGAATAAATAAATCCGGTACATTTTCAGAACTATACGCCAACAGATCTTCTCCATTATCAAAAACATTAACCTTAAAGCCATTGGCCTCAAGGTTATATTTTATCAATTGTTGAATATGCATTTCATCTTCTACTACAAAAATTACCTGCTTAGACATTCTGTCACCCCATAAAATTAAAATTTACTCATTTTTTCGGGCTAAATGATCATGGGAACCCGTTACATTGAAAACAACCCATTCTGCTATGTTGGTAGCATGGTCTCCAATTCTTTCCAGATACTTTACAATAAACATATAATCAGTAGCCTGTTCTACAGTTTCAGGATTGTTCTTCATTATATTAATCAGTTCAAGAACAATTTTTGAAAATAAATTATCTACATCATCATCACTGTCACAAACCTCTTTTGCAAGAGCGATATCCTGCTTTACATAGGAATCAATTGATTTGGTAACCATTTTCTTTGCCAAATCAGCCATATGAGGTATATCAATCAATGGCTTAACTTGCTTTAAATCAGCCATTCTGATTGTCAACTCAGCAATATCTGCCGCATGATCTGCTATTCGCTCCATGTCGGTTATTATTTTAAGAGCCGTGCTTATTGCTCTAAGATCCTTTGCCAACGGCTGCTGTCTTGCAATCAGATTGATACATATCTTTTCTATTTTGCTTTCCATATCATCAATGGTATCATCACTTTCAAATACCTGCTTAGCAAGATCTACATCCTGCTTCTTGAAAGCGATTACTGAATTTTCAATAGATTCCTCAACCATTGCTGACATTTTTACCATAAGACCGTGCAAATGTTCCAGTTCTTTGTCAAATGAATTTCTTACCATTAATAATCACCTCTTAACCAAATCTTCCTGTTATATAATCTTCTGTTCTCTTATCTCTAGGATTGCTGAATAATTGGTTTGTATTGCCAAATTCAACTACCTCCCCGTGGAGGAAGAAAGCTGTTAAATCTGATATCCTTGCTGCTTGCTGCATATTATGTGTAACTATTACAATAGTATAGTTTTGTTTCAATTCTTCAATTAAATCCTCTATTTTAAGAGTTGAAATCGGGTCAAGAGCTGATGTAGGTTCATCCATCAAAACAACTTCAGGCTCCACAGCTAAAACTCTTGCGATACAAAGACGTTGCTGCTGACCACCTGATAAACCCAGTGCATTCTGCTTTAATCTATCCTTAATCTCGTCCCAAAGGGCACTGTTTCTGAGACTTTTTTCAACAATATCGTCCAGTTTGGACTTAGACTTTATCCCATGAATTCGCGGCCCGTAAGCAACATTATCATAAATAGACATTGGAAACGGATTAGGCTTTTGAAATACCATTCCAATATTTTTTCTTAACTCAACTATATCATATTCCTTATAAACATTCAAACCGTCGAAAAAGACATCCCCGGTAATTTTGACTGATGCCACCAGATCGTTCATTCTGTTTAGAGTTTTCAAGAAGGTCGATTTACCACAGCCGGAAGGGCCTATAAATGCAGTAACCTTATTGCTAGGAATTTCCAATGAAACATTCTTTAACGCCTGCATATCTCCATAGTAAAGATTTAGATCCTTAGTAACAATTCTATATTCGTTAGTCATGTTATCATTCCTTATACAAAAAATATTATTACTTGTGCAAATTAATAATATCAATATATTTTTAATGCAGGTTTAATTCTGTGTTAATTCGATGTTAATAATGTATATATTTTTTATTATTAACATAAACACAAAAATATATAAATTTTGTTCCAATAGGAGAAAACTAAAATAGAAAATTTAGAATGTGAGTTAACATTATATTAACACACGTTTAACATGACTTTACTTTTAGACAATTGCTCCAAATGCTATTATTACAATATTAGGAGGAGTGTTTATGACAGAATCAACAAGTACTTTTCAGAATAAAAAAGCTGTAAATAGCAGGATAAAAAGAATGAGGATATCAAATGTAGTTGCAAGAAATATCCTGTTTTTGTTTGCAATAATTACAATATTAACTACTCTAGGAATCATCGTTTCACTCTTAAAGGATTCCATTGGTTTTTTTTCAAATGTATCAATTACGGACTTCCTTTTCGGCAGGAAGTGGACACCATTATTCAGTGACCCTAGCTTTGGTGTACTGCCTCTGGTTATGGGGACCTTAATAATTACACTGATATCGGCGGTTATATCAATTCCTATAGGATTGTTTACCGCAATCTACCTCAGCGAGTATGCCAATAAAAGAGTAAGAAAGATTATAAAGCCTATTCTGGAAGTTTTGGCAGGAATACCTTCAATAGTATTCGGATACTTTGCATTGACCTTAATAACACCTTTAATTAAAACCTTTTTGCCCCAAACGGAAATTTTCAATGCACTTAGCGCCAGTATTGCAGTTGGTATTATGACCATACCACTGGTTTCTTCACTGAGTGAGGACGCATTAAGGGCTGTTCCTGACAGTTTAAGACAGGGGGCACTTGCTTTAGGTTCAACTAAAATGGAAACCTCTTTGAAGGTAGTGGTTCCGGCTGCAATATCGGGAATTTCGGCCTCATTCGTTCTTGCAATTTCAAGAGCTATAGGAGAAACAATGATTGTAACAATCGCTGCAGGTGCAAGGCCGAACCTTACATTTAATCCATTAGAAAGCGTTCAGACCATGACTTCGTTTATAGTGCAAGCCAGTCAGGGTGACAATCCTCATGGAACAGTAGGTTACTATTCATTATTTGCGGTAGGGCTGCTACTATTCCTTATAACATTGGGACTTAATATTCTCTCTCATTATATGGTTGAAAAATACAGGAAGGAATATTAAAAGCATAATATCGGAGGTAATTGTATGAATCAGATTAAGTATAGAAAAATGAAGAATTCTATTTTTCACGGAGTAATATTTTGTGTAACGCTGATAGGAATAGTAGTACTTGTTATTCTGCTGGCTGATATTATCATGAGGGGAGTACCATTTCTTACCAAACAATTTTTTACAAATTTCCCATCCCGTTTTCCTAAAAAAGCAGGAATACTGCCTGGCATCTATGGAAGTGTATATATTATATTGTTGACCATACTTTTTGCAGTTCCTATAGGTTTGGGGACAGCAGTATATTTAGAGGAATACGCTAAAAACAATCGTTTTACCAAATTTATAAAAATAAACATATCAAATCTGTCAGGAACTCCGTCAATTGTATACGGTTTACTTGGACTTACTTTTTTTGTAAGAACTCTTGGCTTAGGAAAAAGTATTCTAGCCGGAGCTTTAACCATGTCGCTAGTTGTATTGCCTATAGTAATAGTTGCATCACAGGAAGCCATAAAAGCTGTACCACAGTATTTGAGGCACGGTTCCTATGCTCTTGGTGCTACAAAGTGGCAGACCATTAGAAAAATAGTTATACCGGCGGCACTTCCGGGGATATTTACAGGTGTCATACTTTCTGTATCAAGGGCATTGGGAGAGACTGCGCCACTTATTATGGTAGGGGCTGCAACGTACGTTTCCAAACTTCCTGAAGGGTTAAATTCAATATTTACAGCATTACCACTTCAGATCTATTATTGGATGGGACTTCCAAAAGAACAGTTTAAGGATCTGGCTGCCGCCGGTATTATAGTGCTTCTGGGAATCCTCTTAACAATAAATGCAATTGCCATTGTTCTGAGAAATAAATATCAAAAATCCATAGAATAATTATTTGTTCTGAATTATAATATTTAGTAAAATATTTATAATTCAGGAGAAAACAATGAGAAGAAAAGACAGGCAAGTAACTGAATTGGCTGAGATTGTTGAAATTATAGAACGATGCGATGTTTGCAGAATTGCTTTATCAGATGACAATATGCCCTATATAGTACCTATGAATTTTGGTTACGAGGTTGCGGACGGTAATATTATTATATATCTGCATTGCGCAAATGCAGGAAGAAAGCTGGACATATTAAAAAAGAATAATAGGGTATGTTTTGAAATGGATTGTAAACATAGGTTGGTAACAGGAGCAAAAGCGTGTGACTGTTCAATGGATTTCGAAAGTGTTATAGGAGATGCTGTTGCTCATATAGTAGTAAATAATGAAGACAAAATTCATGGTTTGAACCTTATAATGAAAAAATACACACAAAAGAATGACTACACATATGAGGATAATCGTCTAAACGGTGTAACGGTTTTAAAACTTGTTTCAACGGGATTTACTGCAAAAAGAAAATAGCTTTAATCTGACCATGTACGTTGCGGGCCTTTATAGGTCCGTTTTTTATATGGGAATAAAATATGTGTTAATATTTCTTAATAATGAATTAACATTAATTAACCAAATCCCAATATGGACTTTAAAATGCCATAATATAATTTAATCATAATAAATTACATTTAATTGCGAAAACTAAGCAGGATACAATTTGGGAGGTATAAAAATGGTTAAATTAGTAAATATGAAAAAAGTAGTTTCATTAGCAGTAGGCGTTGCCTTAACTGTATCATTGACGGCTTGCGGTAGCGGTACCAAAAATGATAATGTTGGGAACACCAATCTAAGCGGGAAAATAGTTATAGACGGTTCAAGTACTGTTTACCCTGTAACATCAGCTGTTGCTGAAGAATTTCAAAACGAGCAGTCCGGGGTTGAGGTATCGGTAGCAATGTCAGGAACGGGCGGTGGAATGAAAAAGTTTACGGCAGGGGAAATAGATATATGTGATGCTTCCAGAAAAATAAAGCCTGAAGAAGTAGAGGCAGCTAAAGCAAAGGGCATAGATTTTGTTGAACTTGAAATTGCATATGACGGAATCTCTGTTGTTGTTAATAAAGATAATACTTGGGCTGAATCTATTACTGTAGATGAACTGAATAAAATCTGGGGTAAGGACAGCAAAGTAAAGACGTGGAAAGAAGTAAATCCTGCATGGCCAGATGAGCCAATAAAACTATATGGGCCGGGTACAGATTCAGGTACATTTGAGTTCTTTACCGAAAAGATTAATAAAAAAGCAAAGGAATCAAGAACGGACTATACTCCAAGTGAGGACGACAATGTTCTGGTTCAGGGTATTGCTGGAGATAAAGATGCAATGGGGTATTTCGGATTTGCTTACTATGAAGAAAATCAGGATTCATTAAAAGTATTGAAAATTGATTCCGGAAAGGGGCCTATTGAGCCAACTGTAAAAACAATTAAGGATAAGACCTATAGTCCTCTGTCAAGACCACTATACATTTATGTAAACAAGAGTAAACTTAATCAATCGCCGGTTAAAGAATTTGTAAAATTTTATTTAGATAATGCAGAACAATTAACTAAAGAAGTAGGATATATACCTCTAGAAAACTATGATGCTGAAAAAGCTAAGCTTAAATAAGAAATAAATTGAGATAAACGTGGCACTTTAAATTAAGTGCCACGTTTGATATAAAAGCTTAAATATTTCCAAAGGGGTATGGAAAATGATTGTGACAAAAATATGCAGAAAGATAATAAACACTAATTTAAGGCTTCGTATACAACTACTTATGGTACTTATAACGGTAACACTTATTCCAATAATTGCAGTAAGCACTACAACTTACATAACAACCATAGGAAAAATAACTGAACTTTCATTAAACAATCTTAAATCTGATTCCTATAATACTCTAAACAATATAGAAATAAAAATAAAAAGTTTGGACAGTACCCTTAAAGGAGTAGCCTCTCAGACGGATTTTTTAGTCGGACTTGAAATGGCCAACAGTGTTAATGCTAAGATGGATACAGCAACATACAGCGGAATTCAGCTTTCAATGAAAAATGTAGTAGAAGGCTCAGAAGGACTCATTGATACAATGTACTTGTGTAACAAAAGTGGAAAAGTCATTGCCTCAGCAGCCAAAAAAACAAAAACGTCACGAATAGTTAAATTCTACGATATGCAGCTTTTTGAAAGAATAAAAACAGATACAAAAAATGAAGTTATAGTCGGTAGTAATGTTATTATAAATGAAGCAAATAAAAAAGTAATACCAGTTACGAGGTCAGTGAAAAGTCTGGCAGGTTTCAGCGGAACAATAACTGCATTGGTGGACTATGATAAATTCTTCAAACTTGACAAGAACAATATAAAAAGCGAAATTATTATATTAGACAGTGGGTTTAAAGTTTTTTACGGTATGGACAACAGTAAAGTAAACAGCAAAATCCCAATTAAAGGATCTGTATATGATGAAAATATTACTTATATGGACTCAGGAATAAAAAAAATAGCTCATTTGGATAAATCAGGTCTTTCAAATTGGATAGTATGTGCTCAAATGAACCAAAACAAAGTTATGCTGCCAGTAAAGCAATATATTCTTATTCTTATAATAGTTTTAGTAATATCTCTTCTCCTTGCAACGCTCATTTCCATTTTTTATTCGAAATATATATCAAAGCCTGTAGTTGAACTTACCACACAAATAAAGAAAATTGAAGATGGCTTTCTTGAAGTTGACTTTAAAGAAAAAAGCAATATATCAGAAATAAACAGTTTAAGAAATGCATTTAAAAAGATGGTAAGTAATCTGAATATACTTATATCCGGTATCAGTTCAGCGTCAAGAGAAATAGACGAAATGTCCGCTCTTATGTATAGTGAGGCCAGTGAATCATTTGAAAAATCTGAATACACTCAAAAATCAATTTCAAACATTAATGTCAATATAAAGAATCAAGCAGACAATACAAGTTATGCAGCAGTTGAGATAAAAAGTCTTGCAGAACAGATTGCTACAACAAGAGAACACTCAAACAATGTTTACAACTTTCTTGACAGACTAAACAGTTCTGCGGAAAGGGGTAAGAGCCAAATGGATAAGCTGGAGGTAAATTCAACACTAAATCTTCAAAGCATCAGCAAAATGAATGAAATGATAATTGGACTACAAACACAAATGCAACAGATAAATACTATAACTGCTACAATTCAGAGTATAGCTAAACAAACACAGCTGTTGTCACTAAATGCCAGAATAGAGGCTTCACGAGCAGGGGAGTCAGGAAAAGGATTTGCCGTAGTAGCTGAGGAAATTAAGGAACTATCCAACCAGACAAACTCACAGGCAGGGGTAATAAGAAAAATGATTGAAAGTATTGTACAGAATTCAAACAACCTTAGTATGGGTTTTGAAGAGGTAAGTACAGGAACAGACACACAAAATAGCTGTATAAATGAAACAAAAGAGTGCTTTCTGGAAATCAAAAAGGATATAGACAATATAAATACTCGTCTTTTTAATATAACTGATTATTTACATGAAATGGATAAACAAAAAGATAATCTTGTATTGCTGGTAGATCAAATCAATAACGCTGCCGAAGAGATAGCAAATAGTTCTGACGATGTGCATCAGTACACAAAAAATAATATTACTTCTGTAAAAAAAGTCCATGAAAAATCAAACATATTTAAGGGCTTATCTAAAAAGCTGAATTCATCCGTAGGTTTATTCAAAGTATAGAAATGCCGGATGGGGTATAGAAAAACCCAGTTTGATAAATGTCAAACCGGGTTTTTTTAATGTTTTATTTAACTTCAAATAATTTTTCAAGATCAAGAATAAGTACTATACGACCATCTC
The DNA here is from genome assembly GCA_023412275.1 of Bacillota bacterium. Classification (GTDB taxonomy): domain Bacteria; phylum Bacillota; class Clostridia; order Acetivibrionales; family DSM-1351; genus Ruminiclostridium. Next base: position 7,359 of record JAEYNY010000176.1, on the reverse strand, counting down.
TTTCGATAACACCACTGAAAAATTTGCCTGAAATACCTGAAATAAGTTCAGGGGCAGGCTTTACTTCCGAATCCTCGGCACTGAATATTTCCATTACCTCATCAACGAGAAGGCCAACATTTGACTGATGATTCAATATGATAATTCTGGTATTGTCATCAGACTCTTTTGGTAAATATCCAAACTTCTTTCTTAAATTAAAAACTGTATGGACTTTTCCTCTTAAATTAATCAATCCATCAATATACTCAGGTGTATCAGGAACTTTGTAAATATCTGTAATTCTTTCGATTATATTTACATTATTTATACCTATAGCAAATATTTCATTGTTTATCTTAAATAAAACCAATTGCGTAGACATTTTACAATTACCTCCCCCAAAAAGTTCTTGTACAAACATTATATCAGTAATAGTAAAATTCGGCAATCGTTTAACTTCTGTAACTTCCATTTATCTTAACATAGTCATATGAAAAATCACAAGTCCATATCCTGTCTGATACATTTCCCTTTTTCAGATTTATTTTAATAACAATCTCTTTTTTCTTGATAATCTCTTTTACAGCGGCTTCATCAAAATTAGCAGCTGCTCCGTTCCGGCAGACAAGAATATCTCCTAAATAAATATCTGTAAGATTAGGGTCAAAGGAAGCACCTGAATATCCTACAGCCGTAAAAATTCTTCCCCAATTGGCATCTTCTCCGAAGATAGCTGTTTTAACCAAAGGCGATTTAGCAACAGTACTTACAACCTTATAGGCATCGTTTTCATCACCGGCACCGTCAACCTGAATTTCAATAAGCTTTGTAGCTCCTTCACCGTCTTTAGCTATTAGCCTTGCAAGATAAGTACAGACAAACATCATCGCATCAACAAATTTTGAATACTCATAGTCTTCCTTTACGATGGCATCATTATCTGCAAAACCATTAGCCAATACAAAAACAGAATCACAAACACTGGTGTCTCCATCTACGGAAACCCTGTTAAAAGTCTTTTTTACACATTGTTTAAGTGCCTTATCCAGAAGGCTTCTCGATATATTTGCATCTGTTGTGATTATACCTATCATAGTAGCCATGTTAGGATGAATCATTCCTGAACCCTTTGCAATACCGCCGATACGAACGGTTTCACCTTGGAGCTCAATATCAACGGCAATTTCCTTTGGCATCAGGTCGGTAGTCATTATAGCTTCTTCAGCCTCTGCCCCGCCCAGGGAGCTAAGCGCATTAACCGCTAAACGAATACCTGATCTTACGGAAGGCATATTTAGCTTTGTTCCAATTACTCCGGTAGAGTTAACAAGAATATCCTGAGCATCACACTGCAATAGCTCAGCAGTCAGCGCTGTTATTTCCTTTGCATCCTTGTAACCGGTTTCACCAACACAGGCGTTGGCATTTCCACTATTGATTACAATAGCCCTTGCAAAACCATTTTTAATATGTTCCATTGAAACCTGCAGGGAGTGTCCTTTAACAACGTTGGTTGTAAATACGCCTGACGCAACGGCTGTATCTTCAGAACAAACTATTGCGAGATCCTTCCTGTTGTTTTTCTTTATGCCACAGGCAACTCCTGCGGCTTTAAAGCCTTTGGGAGCAGTAATACCACCATCAATAATATTCATGTGAACCTCCATGTGCCTATTAAGGCTCTATTTAAATTTAAATACAAATAATAACATCTTTATTTTAAGTTGATTATACATAATTATGCAGAATGAATCAATTAAATTTGGCATGTTAATTTTATTATGTACATACTAATCAAAATAAAGCCACCTAATAAATAAAACGGTAATTCTACCGATTTCTATCTACAGGTGGCTTCAAGTACAAAGAATATACAAAATTATTTCTGCCAAACAAGATATTGATTAAAGAAAGGAATCAGGTGCTCAGAGAGCATACCGTCAGGCATTTCGTGGTCACCTTCATATTCATATACAGTAGGTTCAATTTTATTTTTTTTAAGAAGATTAATAAAATGTTTGGTACCCTTTGGAATCCAGGTATAACTGTCATTAGTGCCATATGAAAATCCTATTGCACGCAGCGGTTTATTTTTTGCCAAATATGAATTTAGTTTTTTTTCAAAATTTCCATATCCGTCTATCCAATTGTTTAAGATCCGCTTTTGTTCAGAGGTTTTAGCATCATCAGATGAAGGTATTTTACAATATGGAGGCTCACCGTCAGGATCAGGACAAAATGCCTGCCCATAAGCTTGTAAAACTACAGTATCGGTTTTCCAAGAATTAAGTACTTCAGCGAAATTATCATTTGAAAATATACCAGGAGATGCAGCATAAACCGAGCCGAATATTTCAGGATGCTTTAGTGCTATATTGATTGCCCCGAAGCCTCCCATGGAATGCCCGCAAATGCCTCGTGAGTCAGAGGACTTAATTGTTCTGTAATTATTGTCAATATAATTAACTACCTCATTTGTGACATAATCCTCCCAGTTTCCAATAACAGGAGAATTAACATAAAATGATCCACCTGATTTGTTTTGACCGTTCATACACACCATAATAAATTGGTTATCATTGTTGGTAAAGTATGTATCCAAATCGTTTTTAGAGTTATCCAGGAATGATCCTGCAGGTTCGCCAAAACCGTGAAGGTAATAAATAACCGGGTAGGATTTAACGCTAGTGCTGTACGTGGGTGGCAGATAAATCTCAATCATTTGATCTGTGCTTTCGTTAAGTAAATTACTTGCAATGCTCTTTGATGAAATAGTTTTAAATATTAATTGTGAGGAACCTATCTGGGGTTTTCCGCTTGTATTTGTAACAGCAGATGTAGTGTTTCCCGGAAGAGAGCCAGAGTTGATTGGACTTTTTGAAGCAGCTGAATCGGAAGTACCTGAACTGCAACTGCATATAGATAAAAAAGAGAATAAAACCAGACATAACAAAATACATCTTCTCATAAAAAATATTACTCCTTTCCAAAAATGACGTTTATTATAATCATTATATACTAATTTTGAAAAAGAATTTACACATATTGCCATATAAGTACATGCGTACAAAAATAAGGAGAAAGATACCATTATATGAAGCTAATATATACATACCCATACAAACCTGATATTATATAAAAAACAAATAAATGGAGAGATATATGAAATATACAGCAGTACTGTTTGATTTGGACGGAACACTTATAAACTCACTGGAGGATTTGGCTGACAGTGCCAATGAAGCCTTAATAAAGCACGGATTCAAAGCCCACCTAACGGATTCATATAAAAAGTTTGTAGGAAACGGAGTACGGAATCTGATAAAAAACGCTGCACCTAGCGGAACAGATGATAGCGTCGTTGATATGATACTCCAGGATTATCGTATAATATACAACAAAAATTATGTAAATAAAACAAGAGCTTATGATGGAATACATGAGATGCTGGATAATCTAAAAAAAGCAGGGGTAAAAATGGGGGTTTGCTCAAATAAACCTCACAAACCCACAAATGAGATAGTTGAAAAAATATTGGGATGCGAGTATTTTGACGTAATATTTGGTGAACGAGAGGGAATACCACGTAAGCCGGATCCGGCTTCACTGATAGAAGCTGCTGAAAGGCTGGGAGTTCCACCAAGTCAAACAATATATGTGGGAGATTCCGGCGGTGATATGGAGTCGGCGAACAGAGCAGAGATGCTGGCAGCCGGTGTATTATGGGGCTTTCGGGAGAAAGAGGAATTAATAGCATATGGCGGAAAGATACTGTTGGCATCGCCTTCCGAACTGGTTGACTTTATAACCCGGGCTCAAAGGCATTAAATTTATTGCAATCCTTGACACTGGAATATAAGATTGTATATAATTTTATCAAGAATGGCAATGAAGGAAAGAAGTAGTGTTATGTTTTCTGACTAAAGAGAGAGAACGGTTGGTGCGAGTTCTTGCAGAGCATTTTACGAAGCAGTTTCCGGAGCTTCTGTCCGGTAAAAAGGATGGACGTACCCACGGCGTTATTGTGGATTGACTAAGAGCCCCTTTTTGGGGAATTAGGGTGGTACCGCGTGAGATATCTCTCGTCCCTTTATTTTTGGGATGGGAGTTTTTTAATGTAAAGAACTTATTAAATAAATTGAAGACTAATATAGTTGAAAGGACGAATATAAATGCAAAAACTAGGATTGAATGAACTAAGAGAACGTTATCTAAAGTTTTTTGAGAGCAAGGGACATCTAAGGCTTGCAAGTGCTCCTCTGGTTCCTAAAAATGACCCCAGCCTGTTACTTATTAACTCTGGAATGGCACCATTGAAGCCATTTTTTACAGGGCAAGAGGAACCGCCGAGAAAAAGAGTAACAACCTGCCAGAAATGTATAAGGACACCAGATATAGAAAACGTTGGGAAAACAGCCCGCCATGGTACTTATTTTGAAATGCTGGGTAATTTTTCATTCGGTGATTACTTTAAGAATGAAGCTATTCCATGGGCATGGGAATTTGTAACTGAAGACCTCAAAATGCCGGTTGACAAGTTATGGGTAACAATTTATGAGGACGATGATGAAGCTTTTGATATATGGCATAAAGTTGTAGGCTTACCTGCCGAGAGAATTGTACGTATGGGTAAAAAAGACAATTTCTGGGAGCATGGTACAGGCCCATGTGGTCCTTGTTCGGAAATTTACTTTGACAGGGGGCCTGAAAAAGGTTGTGGAAGCCCTGACTGTAAGGTTGGTTGTGAGTGCGACCGCTACGTAGAATTCTGGAACAACGTTTTTACACAGTTCAACAGAGATGAACAGGGTAACTATACAAGACTTGCTCACCCCAATATCGATACCGGGATGGGACTTGAAAGACTTGCATGTATTTCACAGGATGTTGACAATCTCTTTGAAGTTGATACTGTTTGGAACATCCTGGATTACATCTGTAAAACAGCAGGAGTTGAATACAAGAAGTCTGAGAAAACAGATGTATCCATACGTGTAATCACAGACCACATCAGAAGTACAACAATGATGGTTTGCGATGGAGTTTTACCATCAAATGAAGGTAGAGGCTATGTATTAAGAAGACTATTGAGAAGAGCTGCAAGACACGGCAGGTTATTAGGTATAAATAAACCTTTCTTGTATGACGTAGCCATGGTTGTAATAAATGAATCAAAGGAAGCTTATCCAGAGCTTGCTGAGAAGGCTGAGTATATTAAAAAGGTTATAAAAATTGAGGAAGAGCGTTTTGAAGCAACTGTGGACCAGGGAATAGTTATTCTCAATGAATTTATAGATGAAATTAAGGCTAAAAAGCAGGAAGTAATACCGGGTAAAATGGTTTTCAAACTCCATGATACCTATGGATTCCCACTCGACCTGACCAGAGAAATTGCAGAAGAAAACGGGCTGGGAATAGACGAGGAAGGCTTCAAAAAGGAAATGGATGCCCAGAGGAAGAAAGCAAGAGATGCTCACAACAGCAAGGATACATCAGCATGGTCTGACAGTGTTTTTGACAAACTGGACAAGAGCCAAAAGACAGCTTTCGTGGGTTATGAAAATACAGTTTGCGAGTCTGCAATATTGTATATAGTCAAGGACGGAGAAATCGTTGATACCGCTCAAGAAGGAGACGAAATAACCGTTATTCTTGACAAGACAACATTTTATGCTGAAATGGGAGGTCAGGTTGGAGATTCAGGAGTACTGACTACCAAGAATGGTGTAATAAAGATTGAAAACTGCACAAAAACTGCTGATGGAAAATTCCTGCATACCGGGTTCGTTGAAACCGGACTTGTGGAAACAGGAAGTACAGTTACAGCTTCAATAGATGAAAAGAGAAGAATTGCCATAAACAGAAACCATACGGTTACCCACTTACTTCACAAAGCACTGAGAACTGTATTGGGAGACCACGTTCATCAGGCAGGTTCCCTTGTAGAACCTAATAAACTAAGATTTGACTTCAGCCATTTTTCGGCAATGACACCTGAAGAACTAAAGAAGGTTGAAGACATGACAAATGAGGCAATTCTCAGCAGCATGGAAGTTGATGTAAGAGAAATGCCTATTGATGAAGCCAAAAAACTTGGCGCAATGGCTTTATTCGGTGAGAAATACGGTAATACCGTAAGAGTTGTAAAGGTAGAGGATTACAGCATCGAATTGTGCGGAGGTACTCACCTGAAAAATACTGCTCAGGCCGGCCTTGTTAAAATTCTCGGGGAAAGCGGCGTAGCGGCAGGTGTAAGGAGACTTGAGGCACTAACAGGTGAAGCGGCTATAAGATATTATACAGAGAGAGAAAACTTGCTGAACGAAGTTGCACAGGCTTTAAAGGCAGCTCCTCAGGATAGTATTAAAAAAGTTGAAAGCCTTGGACAGGAACTTAAAAATGCAGAAAAGGAAATAGAACAGCTTCGTAATAAGCTGGTAAGTGGAGAATCAGAAAGTGTACTTGCCAATGCGGTTGAAATAAAAGGCGTAAAGGTAGTAACGGCACGATTTGACACTATGGATATGGAAGGCCTCAGAAATACCGGAGATATGCTAAAAAATAAGCTTGGTTCAGGGGTTGTAGTTCTTGGTTCAGGTTATGGTGATAAGGTCAGCTTTGTTGTAACCGCCACAAAGGATGTTGTGGCAAAGGGAATCCATTCAGGGAATATAATCAAGGAAGTCGCAAAAACTGCCGGAGGTGGCGGCGGTGGACGTCCGGATATGGCACAGGCAGGCGGTAAGGATTTGTCTAAAATAGATGAAGCATTGAAGACTGCTGCTTCTATTGTGGAATCACAAATTAAATAAAATCACATGCAAAAATAGTAAAGGAGTGATACTATGAGCGATTGTATATTTTGTAAGATAATAAATGGTGAGATTCCTTCAAAGAAGGTTTATGAGACAGATAAGGTTTACGCTTTTCATGACATTAATCCTGAGGCACCGGTACATGTGCTGATAGTTCCTAAAGAGCATATTGCTTCACATAACGAACTTAATCATGAGAATGTTAATGTTATGAAAGACATCCATCTGGCTGCAAATGAAATTGCAAAACAACTCGGTATTTCCGACAGCGGATACAGATTGATAAATAACTGCGGAGCAGATGCAGGGCAAACTGTTTTCCACTTACATTACCATCTGGTAGGTGGAACTGCAATGGGTTCCAAAATACTGTAACGTTGTTTTTTGTAAATAAGTCGTTATTATTTGTATCTTTTATTAAATATATATTGACACTTTTTTGAAAATTAATATATAATATAGTGTGTGCTGTATTTAGCTTAATTCCCTACAGTATGTGATAAGGTACTACGGCTTATTTCCCGGCACAATTGTTACCATCGGAGGGAGGGAAGTGTGTGTC
>JAEYNY010000117.1 GCA_023412275.1 Bacillota bacterium | reverse complement strand
GTTATAAATGCTACACAGGCATATAGCGAAGGTGGCGTAATAAATTTACAAGCAGAGAGGAAACCGGAAGGTATTCTATTTACAATACAGGATTTCGGAAAGGGAATTCCATCAGAGATAAAGAGTCGAATTTTCAATGAAATGGTTACTACTAAAGGCAAAGACGGCTCAGGTCTCGGAATGTATTTTGCAAATATTGCCGTTAAAAGTCAATTTAGGGGTTCAATATCCATTGAGTCCGAAGAAGGAAAAGGAACTACAGTATATATAACTATTCCCATAAAAACGACCAATTGATAAAACTTTTAAAATTTGCTATAATTATACAAAATTTATAGTTTTTAAAGGGAGGAAAAATTTATGTCTTTTATGGGAGCAAGGGTAGCTGTTAAAGCAAGTAACGGCGAATACTTATGTATCGAGGAAAATGATGCCTTATTGACATCGGGTATGTATGATGAAACAAGGCATGATATTATATTTACTGTGCCGGCGGCATTAAGTGGTGCATACATACAAACACATACCAGAGATTTGCTCAGTGTTGCTGATGATGGATTACTTAGGATTAAATCCAACAATGAAAGTATTACTAATAACGAAACTTTTGATTTTATCTGTCTTGGCATGAACAAGGTTGCAATAAGGGCACATAACGGAAAGTTTGTAAGCTATCAGAAAGATAATAACAGAAAGTTATGTGCGGGAAGCGACGCCATAGGCCCTAATGAAGTCTTTGAGGTTATAGTGGTTTTCAGATAAAAAAAGGAAATAATAAGCATAGCAGCCGATTCAAAGGGCTTTTTCGGTTGTTATGCTTATTGAGTAAGTTACAAATCATAAGAGTTAAATAAGGGGATATATCCTCAGTATAAAATTATCATTTCTACAATCCTTACCTTTGAAGTATTCGACTTTTCCTAAAACACTTTTAAGTAAAACATTTTTATCTTCGACGTTTCTTAGATTTTTGTATATCTTCATAATTTTTGCAAGTCCACTTTGAGCCTCTGCAATGTCAGGTTTTTGACTAAGTGTTTTTTTGTCAAGATTGCCTATGTTAGAAATAGATTGTCGGAGTTCATCAATTCTGGTATTAACGGAAATAAGTCTTTGATTAAAATCCTCAATGGAATAAACACCTTTTTCCAAAAGATTATAAACATTTTCTTTTTGCAAATAGGCTTCCTTCAGCTGCTTTTCAAGCATAACAGCACTATTTTTTAGAGCAGCCTGACTGCTGTTTTTATTTTGTAGCTCTTCTGATAATTCAAAAGTATATTCATTCAGATATTCATTAAGGCTTGACAGCACACAGTCCTCTATATAATTAAACTTACTGCTTTTATTACCGCATTTATTAATACATACAAGATGTGGCTCTGAATTAAGATATGGCCTATATCGCATTTTAGCCCCGCAAACTCCGCAAACAACTATTCCGGCTAAAGTATTTTGAAGTCCCGATGATTGTTTAGTGTGAGTTTTACTGTTATTTTCCAGAATACTTTGTGCCTTTTGATAAATACTTTCTGAAATCAGTGCAGGGTGTTTTCCTTCTGCAAGAATCCAATCCTGCCTTGGTTGAGTCTTTTTGCTCTTTTTTTTGGGCAGACGATTGCTTGTTGTTTTTCTCCAGGCTATTTTTCCTGTATAAACAGGATTTTTTAAAATAGCTGTTACCGCTTGACAAGTCCAGTCATTATTTTTATTGGTTTTAAGCCCCATGCTGTTCAACCTTTGTGAAATAATCTGACTACCTACTGATTCATTTATATACCATTCATATATACACTTTAAAATTTCAGCTTGCTGGGGATGAGGTTCCAAAGTACGTCCCAATTTTTCCTGCTTTATAATGTAACCGAAAGGTGGGTAGGGCGAATTGTAGTTGCCGCTGTTTACCGAATGAATAATCCCACGCTGAAGGCGCTTGTTAATCATTTTGTATTCCTTGCGGCTCATAAATGCCTCGAACTCACTATATTCTTCATCAAACTCATTGGACAGGTCATAATCCTTGTCTGGAGTTATAATTTTTGTATTTGTATTTTTAAAGGCCTTAAGAATAATTCCCTGTTCTTCCATATCTCCGCGACCAAGCCTTTGAAGATCCATTACCAGTACAGCATCGTAAACGCCTGCTTCAACGTCTTTTAAAAGTTCAAGCATAGCAGGTCTGTAAAGAAGACTCTCACCTGTAACGAGTTCCTCGTAAATATTTACAATACAAAGGTCTTTCTTTTTTGCAAAACTCAACAAATCTGCTCTATGCTTTGAAAGTGTTTCGCCTTTTCCAAGTTCCTTTTCCATTCTCTCGTCTTCTCTTGATTTTCTTAGATATATACAGGTTTTTACCATTTAAAAAACTCCATTAAAATAATATGTATTAAAATTTTATGCAAAAAGAGTTCTTGTTAAAACGTTGAAAAATGTATACGGGACAGACCATACAAAATAGACTTGTAGTAAGGAGGAGTATTTATGTCGGATAAAGTAATAATTACACCAGATATTACTCCTGAAGAAAGGTTAAAGAGACTTAACAATGTTGGAGATGTTTTATCCCGTATAACAGGGTACCAATGTAAATATGTGAATACGGAAAAAACAATCAATAATCAAAGTAATAAAAAAAGTAAAAGGGCACAAAACAGTACTAAAATTCCATATGCCATAGGCAACAGTAATACACGTATATATCCATGATATAAGGTACAACGAGCGATACATTAGAGACATATCGAAAAAAATAAGAGCAAATCTCAGATTTAAAATTGAGCAGGGTGAATACATAGGCAATGCACCATTTGGGTACGTAAAATCGGTAAATGAAAAAAATAAGCTGGTAATAGACAGCAGAAATGCACCTGTAGTAAAGGAGATATTCAACTTATACAGAAAAGGTTACGGTTATGCTGCCATAGCAAATATGCTAAACCAAAAAGGATATCCGTCCCCATCATCAAAAAATTCTGAAATACCGATAACCCCATGGAATCAGGTTGCAGTTCAGAGAATCTTATGTAATCGGGTATATATTGGTGATACAGTTCAAGGCGTCAGTGAAAAAATAAGTTTTAAAAACAAAAAAACCAGAAGGCTGCCCTTTGACAAATGGATAATAACCACTAACACACACGAACCCATAATATCCAATGAAGAATTTGATGAAGTTCAGAAATTAAGAGCTAAAAAAAGGTCAAATCAGGGATATAACCGAAATGTAACACATCTTCTGAGTAACCTTGTGTATTGTGGCAAATGTGGTAAGGCAATGTATATCCGGGTCAGAAAAGATAGGCCGGTGGGATACATATGCAGTTCCTATTCTAAAAAAGGTTGTGAGGCATGCTCAAGCCACTATGTTACAGAAGAGAGCATCATTGACATAGTAACAAAAGAACTGCTAGAACTCCTGTCAAATAACGAACTGATTGATAACCTGAGTATAAATTATAACAGTGAATTTGTAGAGAAGGAACGTCTTTTACACAGTATAAAAAGATTTGAACAGCAGATAATTCAAAAACAAAAGCAGCAGGATATTCTGTACAATGACAGGCTTGAAGGAAGAATTTCTGAACAGTTGTTTTTTAGGATGAACCAAAACCTTGAAACTCGTATTTCAACAATAAGGCAGGAAGTGGATAAACTAAAGGAAGAAGAAACAAAGCAACTGGATAAAGAACAACTTATTAAAAATTTTGTTACCAGAATAAAAACACAGGGAATTACCAGAAACATAATTGAACTAATGGTTAACAAAATAACTGTATTTGATAGCAAGGATGAACTTCCTGAAACAGATGCAACCTTGGAAGATACAGAAAACGGCTGCATAGTAATCGAATATAACTACAATAACTGGAAACACCAGACAGATAGAAAATAGTGAGACAAAAAATAGGAAGTGTCGTAAAACAGTGAGTTTCACTGTTTTAACATCGATACTCCCGTATAAAATTATATCAATGTTTGCTTCCAAGATATTAGCAAGAGTTTATATCGGCTCATCTTAGGATATTTTACCGGAAAACCTACCTCGTGATATGCTCCCCTTATGGTAGACAGACAAAATAATTAAAACTGTTTATCAAAAGGAGGAGCATATTTTTGTGAAAATAATACGTAAATTTACATCAGATGAGAAATTAAGATGCGTTCTCAGGTGC